>DAOUYK010000063.1 GCA_030666145.1 Mycolicibacterium sp.
TCCAAAAGCGCCCGCGAGCACGTGTGCCGCCGCGCGAGAGGCGTTCCTCACTGGCACACCATCCGATATCACCGGGGCTCTGCAAGCCTTAGTCGCGGACCAGTCTGCTCCCGTCAAGGCCCGCGAGCGCGCGCAGGAATATCTCGACGTGACCGACCCAAAACGTAGGGCTTATCTTAAAAAAAGCATCCGGATCACCTGTAACGACTGACGGCGCCTTACGTCTGCCCCCTGACGCCTGCTAGCCGTCGCACTCCAGGACACCAGCCACATCGTCGCCGTCGTCGTCGGCTGACCACGAGCGCTCAGTCAGATACGGGCCAGTTTTCTGCTCACCTCGTCGGCTGAGGCCTGATGACTTGGCTCGGTTGCAGGCACGGTGCGTCGCTTGGCAGTTCGCGATGTCATAGGGATCGCCACCTGCCGCCAGTGACAGGATGCGATCCATTTCCGGTGACCCTGGCAGTCGGGGGCCGAGCTCGATGTCGAGGTACCTGCCACACAGTGCGCAGGTGTCGTTGCAGTCGTTGAGGACCTGGGCGCGGAGCCGCTTGATGCGCCGGCGGTCAGGCCGATGACGCTCAATCACTGGGCGTCCGTTATCAGCCGGTTGCTGCGCGCCTTCGGTGAGGGGACGTAGGCGTTGGCGATCGCGGTGCCATCATCTGAGACCAGTCCCGTGAGGTGGGTGCCGGTCGGGGGTCGCCCGGACTGGGTCGCGACGGCTACTTCGTCGGGGACGTCGGGTGTCTTGAGTTCCAGCACTTCGCCCAGCGGCTGCTCGCGTAGTGTGCCGTCGTCGAGCTGAAGCTCAGGATCTATGACGACCGTGGCGAGGCGGCCGGTGTTCGGGTCCCTGCGGTGGAAGCGACGGAGATCTAAAGGGTTCCGATATCGGGTGTGGTCAGCTGATGTCGTCGGCGCGACGATCACGCCACCTGCCGCCAGGATCTGTGACCATCGCGTGCCCCGGGTGTCCAGCTTCCTTCTGTAGGCGTCCCACAACTGCCGTCGGGTCGCACGGATGGACCCAATCGAAACTACTGCGTACTGACTGCGTACTGAGAGCCGGTTGCTGCGGCATGCCGGCAGTTCAGCGAGTTAGCTGGCTTACACGTCGTAGTAGAGCGAGAACTCGTAGGGATGGGGCCGGATCTGTATCGGCATGATCTCGTTGTCGCGCTTGTAGCTGATCCAGGTTTCGATGAGGTCGGTGGTGAACACACCGCCCTCGGTGAGGTAGTCGTGGTCCTCCTCGAGCTTGTCGATCACCGAACTCAGTGAGGTCGGCGCCTGTGGGATGTTGGCAGCCTCCTCGGGCGGCAGCTCATAAAGGTCCTTGTCAACCGGGGCGAGTGGCTCGATCTTTTTCTTGATGCCGTCGATGCCAGCCATCAGCATGGCCGCGAACGCCAGGTACGGATTGCCCGAGCTGTCGGGGCAGCGGAACTCTAGGCGCTTGGCCTTCGGGTTGTTGCCCGTGATCGGGATGCGTACACACGCCGAGCGGTTGCGCTGGCTGTACACCAGGTTGATCGGAGCTTCATAACCCGGCACCAGGCGTTTGTAAGAGTTCACCGTCGGGTTGGTGAACGCCAACAGCGACGGCGCGTGGTGCAGGATGCCGCCGATGTAGTGGCGCGCCAAATCCGACAGGCCGGCGTAGCCTGCCTCATCGTGGAACAGCGGCTTGCCGTCCTTCCACAGCGACTGGTGGGCGTGCATACCCGAGCCGTTGTCGCCGAACAGCGGTTTGGGCATGAAGGTGACGGTCTTGCCGTTGGCCCACGCCGTGTTCTTGATGATGTATTTGAACAGCAATACATCGTCGGCCGCGTGTAGCAGGGTGTTGAACTTGTAGTTGATCTCAGCTTGGCCTGCCGTGCCGACCTCGTGGTGGCCGCGTTCGAGGGTGAATCCGGCGTTGGTCAGGTTGGTCGACATTTCGTCACGCAGGTCGACGTAATGGTCATACGGTGCTACGGGAAAGTAGCCGCCCTTGGGTCGGACCTTGTATCCGAGGTTGGGGGATCCGTCCGCCTCGAACGGCTCGCCTGTGTTCCACCAGCCTGCCTCGGAGTCGACCTCGTAGAAGGTTCCGTTGATCTTGGAGTCGAAGGACACCGAGTCAAAGATGTAGAACTCGGCCTCCGCACCGAAGAAGCAGGTGTCGGCGATGCCGGTGCTGGCTAAGTAGTCCTGCGCCTTGCGGGCGACGTTGCGCGGGTCGCGGGAGTACGCCTCGCGGGTAAACGGATCGTGTACGAAGAAATTGAGGTTGAGCGTTTTGGCAGCGCGGAACGGGTCGATGCGTGCGGTTGCGGGGTCTGGCAGCAACATCATGTCCGACTCGTGGATTGACTGGAATCCACGCACCGACGACCCGTCGAACGCCAGGCCATCTTCGAACACGCCCTTGTCGAACGCCGAAGCCGGGATCGAGAAGTGCTGGACGACGCCAGGCAGGTCGCAGAACCGAATGTCGATGTACTCGACCTTCTCGTCCTTAATCTGCTTGATGATGTCGTCGGCAGTCTTTTCAGCCACTGATTGGTCTCCTTATTTGTGGTAAGCCGGCGTTGACGCTAAGGACACGATGTTGCATCGTCGTCAACCATATGTTGCGCCGACGTTACGCATGGGTTGCCCCCGCGGCACCCTCGGCACCGACATATCCTTGTCCGATGGCCCGCGCACTGGGGTCCTGGCTTTCGGGACCCGAACCCTCAGAGTCTGGCGACCCCGACTCACGCTCGCGCACCTATCCCGGTGAATGGCTCGGACTCCCGCCCAGCGGGCCAGGCTCGGTCGCCCGCCTCGGCCGCCGCGTCGCTGCCCTGGGTGTCGATTGGCTGCTCTCTTACGGCGTGGCGGCGTTGGCGCTGTCGTTGGGTTTGGTGAGCCTGGGGGCACTGTCGACTGCAGTTTTGGCTATCTGGTTGGGCCTCGGCGTTATCTCGGTGCGGCTGTTCGGTTTCACCCCGGGCCAGTTGGTTTTGGACGTGAAGGTGGCGCCGGTCGACAACCGCGCAGGCGTGGGCACAGGACGGGCGCTGCTGCGTGGATTATTGATCGCGCTCGTCATCCCGGCCCTGTTCACCGACTCCGACTTACGAGGCCTGCAAGATCTGGCGACCAAAACCGCCGTAGTCCGGCGGTAGCGGCGGCGTTATTTTCGTCGCACGGTGCGCTGTATTCCGCGCGTCTTGGCGGCCGCCGGCAGTGGGCCCTTCGGCATCGCCGCCGGGCCGGCCTTGGTGCCTAATGCTGCCAGCCGAGACTCGAGTGAGTCCATCTGCTTGACGGTAATGTTCGCGGGCAGCTTGGTCAGATGCCGTTCCAGCTTGGCCAGTGGAATTTCGCCCTCGCTGTTTCCGATCACGATGTTGTAGATCGGAACCTCCCCGACCAAACGGGCAGTGCGCTTCTTCTCCTGAGCCAGAAGCGGCCTTAGCCGAGCGGGGGACCCCTCACCGACGAAGATCACGCCCGGACGTCCGATAACGCGGTGTACCGCGTCGAAATGACCGGTGGCCGCGACGCCGGGAGTTACCCGCCACTTGCCCCGCAGATTCTCTAGTGCCCAGGCTGCCGCTCCGGTCTGGCCCTCGGCCTTTCGGTACACCGACTTCTGGGCGCGGCGGCCAAAGATGATGAACGCCACCAGCGCGCCCAGCACCACGCCGAGTGGGATCATCATGTAGGTCGTGAACCCGCCGGCAAAGGTTCCAGCGGCCACCGACGCGCCCACGATCAGCACAAACGCACCAATCATGTAGGGGATTAGGCGCTTGTCCTCTTTGCGTTGCATCTGGAACGCCTGCCACAGCTGGCTGCGGCGTTGTTTGGAAGCCGCCTTGCGGGTGGCCTTCGCCTCAGCCTTCGCTGCTTTGACTTCCACAGGTTTACGCGATTTCGCCATTCGTTCAGGATACGGAGTCGGGTACCGCCGCCGCGGCCGCACCGTCGCTTCGAAACGCGATTGCCTGGGCATACAGCCGGCCTGCTCGATATGACGAGCGCACCAGAGGCCCGGCCAGCATTCCGGGGTAGCCCAGCTCGGCGGCGTACCGCTCGTGCTCGACGAACTCGGTGGGGTGTACCCACCGCTGTACCGGGTGGTGGCGCGGCGACGGGCGCAGGTACTGGGTGATGGTGACGATGTCGCAGCCGGCCTCACGCAGATCCCGCAGCGCGGCCCGTACTTCTTCCGGGGTCTCGCCCATGCCGAGGATGAGGTTGCTCTTGGTCACCAACCTGTCTTCGCGTGCCATGGTGATGACCGAGAGGCTGCGTTCGTAGTCAAACCCCGGTCGGATCCGCTTGAAGATTCGCGGCACTGTCTCGACGTTGTGCGCCAACACCTCCGGGCGAGACTCGAAGACCTGATCGAGCAGGGCGGGGTTGGCATTGAAATCGGGGATCAATAACTCCACACCCGTGTTCGGGTTGAGCGCTTTGATCTGACGGACGGTCTCGGCATACAGCCACGCGCCGCCGTCGGGTAGATCGTCACGGGCCACGCCGGTGATGGTCGCGTACTTCAGACCCATCGTGGCGACGCTCTCGGCCACTCGGCGAGGTTCGTCGCGGTCGAGCTCGGCGGGCTTGCCGGTGTCGATCTGGCAGAAGTCACAGCGCCGGGTGCACTGCTCACCGCCGATCAGGAATGTGGCTTCGCGGTCTTCCCAGCACTCGAAGATGTTGGGGCAGCCCGCTTCCTCGCACACCGTGTGCAGCCCCTGGCGCTCTACCAGTGACTTCAGTTGGGTGTACTCCGGGCCCATCTTGGCTCGGGTCTTGATCCACCGTGGCTTGCGTTCTATCGGCGTCTGCGCGTTGCGCACTTCGAGCCGCAGCAGCTTGCGGTTACCGGGATTGACACTCACTGCGTCGATGCTACTGCGTCAGTGTTGATTCGACGCTGGCGCAACCGGGCGTCGAGAGCGTCACAAACTGCATCGGCGACTCGGTCGATTACATCCTCGACGCCGACTCTGCGGCTCAGCTCGGCGGTCAGCGATGTCACCCCGGCGTCGACGATGCCGCAGGGCACGATCGAGCCAAACGCGGCGAGGTCGCAGTCGCAGTTGAGCGCGAAGCCGTGCAGGGTCGTGGCCCGAGCCACTCTCACGCCGATCGCCGCAACCTTGCGTGCCGGTCGGTCGGCGTCGCCTGGGACCCAGACACCGGACCGGCCCTCGACCCGGCCCGTCTGCAGGCCCAGGTCGGCGCACACCGCTATCAACGAATCTTCAAGTCGCCGTACGAAGTCCACCACGTCGAGCGGTTTGGCAAGGCCGATGATCGGGTATCCGACCAGTTGTCCGGGGCCATGCCAGGTGATCTTGCCTCCCCGATCGGTTTCGATGACGGGCGTGCCGTCTACGGGACGTTCACCGGCCTGGGTGCGCCGTCCAGCGGTGTACACGCCTGGATGCTGGAGAAGCAAGAGGGTGTCGGGGCCGCCTCGGGCGCGTGCGTCTGCCAACTCGCGCTGCAGGTCCCATGCAGCCTGGTAGTCAAGGACACCCAGTCGCTGCACCTGCACGGGCACATTGCCCGACCGGATCGATGCCGCCATGCAAACGACGCTACTCGCCGGCCCGGTCAATCGCCGGTGTGGCGGTGGCAAAGGTCAGGGCCTCGCCGATCGTATTGTGGTGGAACTGGAAACCTGCACGCTCCAGCGCCGCGGGAATCGCGCGCTGGCCACCCAGCAGACCCTCGTCGGCGAACTCGCCGAACACCGTCCGTAGCGCGAATCCGGGAACCATCATGGGGGTCGGACGATTCACGGTGCGCCCGAGCGTGGTGGTGAACTCAGCGTTGGTGACCGGGGCAGGCCCGGTGAAATTGACTGGTCCGGTTAGCTCATCGTGGGTGATCGCGAACAGCAGTGCGCGGACCTGGTCCTCGAGGCTGATCCAGGGCAGGTACTGGCGGCCGTTGCCCAGACGCGCGCCCAGGCCCAGCGAGAACAGCGGTTTGAGCCTGCTCAGCATGCCACCCGACGGTGCCATCACCAGGCCGGTGCGGGTCAACACCACCCGCAGGCCAGCGCGCGTTGCCCCTGCGGTTGCGGCTTCCCAATCCACTGCGAGCCTGGCGAGAAAGTTGTACCCCGGAGCGGCCGTCTCGTCGACCGGATGGCTGCCAGTGTCGCCGTAGTAACCCACGGCGCTCGCATTGATCAAAACGGGCACCCCAGCCTCGACGACCGCGTAGGAGAGCACTTCGGTGGGTCCGATACGGCTGTCGCGCAGGCTCTGCTTGAATGCACCGGACCATCGCTTGTGGCCGACGTTCACCCCGCACAGGTTGACGACGGCGTCTACACCTTGCAGAACACCGGGATCGAACTCGCCACTGTCTGGATTCCAATACACCTCATCGGAGTTAGACGGTGCCCTTCGCACGATACGCAGCACCCGGTGGTCGGTGGCGCGCAGTGCGGAGACCAACGTGGTACCAATGAGGCCGGAAGATCCCGCGACAGCGATAACCGGTTCTGTTGGCGTCGACACCGTTGCCTACAGACCGAGGGCTGCTTCGAACGCGCCTTCTTCGAGGCGACGTTTGATCGTGGTGACGAAGCGCCCAGCGTCGGCGCCGTCGATCAGGCGGTGGTCATAAGTCAGCGGCAAGTAGCACACCGACCGCACGCCGATCGACTCGTTGCCGAACTCGTCTACGATCACCCGCGGTCGCTTGACGATCGCCCCGGTGCCCAGCATCGCCGCCTGCGGCGGAACCAGGATCGGGGTGTCAAAGAGCGCACCCTGGCTGCCGATGTTGGTGATGGTGAAAGTGCCGCCGGAAAGTTCGTCGGGTTTGAGATCACCGGAACGGGCCCGGGCCGCGATATCGGCGATTGCACGTGCCAGCCCGCCCAGGGACAGGTCGCCGGCGTTCTTGACCACAGGCGACAGCAGACCCTGGTCAGTGTCGACCGCGAAACCGAGATGCTCAGCGTCGTAGTAGGTGATCGCCTTAGCGTTTTCGTTGTAGCTCGCGTTGACGTTCGGGTGGATCTTCAACGCGTCGACCGCGGCTTTGGCGATAAACGGCAGGTAAGTCAGGTTGACGCCCTCGCGTTCGGCAAACCTTCCTTTCGCCTTCGACCGCAAGGACACGATCTTCGTCATGTCGACTTCGTGGGTCTGCGTCAATTGCGCTGTCGTCTGAAGTGATTCGCGTGTCTTCTTGGCCGTAATCTGACGGATCCGGTTGGCCTTCTGGGTGGTTCCGCGTAGATGAGCCAATGCAGATTCCGGAACAGGAGCCGCCGGCGACGCCTTGCCCGGAGCTGCGGCGCTGGGCTTGGGCTTGCTCGCGTCCTTCGCCGCTTCTTTCTCGTGGGCTGCTGCGAGAACATCCTGTTTACGGATGCGCCCGCCCACGCCGGTGCCCCTGACGGAGGCGAGGTCGACGTTGTTGTCGGTAGCCAGCCTGCGCACCAGCGGCGTGACGTACGGGCTGCCGTCACCGCGTGGGGCTGGTGGCTCGGCCGCGACCGGTTTGGATTCGGGCTTGGCTTCCGTCACCGCTGACGGCGCCGGCTCGGGCGCAGGCGCCGGCTGGGGCTCGGGTTGCTCGGCGCCGGATGAAGCGGCATCACCGATCCGGGCCATCTCGCCCCCCACCTCGACGACGTCGTCCTCTTCGGCGGTGATGGAGAGCAACATACCGGCAACCGGCGAAGGGATTTCGGTGTCGACTTTGTCGGTCGAGACCTCCACCAGCGGCTCGTCGACCTCGACGCTGTCGCCGACCTTCTTCAGCCAGCGTGTCACCGTTCCCTCGGTGACAGACTCGCCCAGTTCAGGCATCAGCACCGGCGTGGCGGAAGCCGCCGAACCCGACGTGGTCGCGGCTGGCTTCGGCTGGGGTGTCGGCTCGGGTTCCGCCCGGGCCTCGGGCTCGGGCTCGGGCGTAGGCTCCTCGGAGGAGGCATCGCCGGCACCGTCGTCGGTGGCATCGCCGATGACGGCCAGTTCGCCGCCGACCTCGACGATGTCGTCCTCCTGGGCGACGATCTTCGTCAAGACACCCGAGGCCGGCGAGGGTATCTCGGTGTCCACCTTGTCGGTGGAGACCTCCAGTAGGGGCTCATCCTCCGCGACCGTGTCGCCCTCCTGCTTGAGCCAGCGGGTGACTGTCCCCTCGGTAACGCTCTCGCCGAGTGCGGGCATCTGGACGGAGATGGCCATATGTCGTGGCTCCCTTGCACGGTCAGTCGCAGGTGGTTGGAGTAGTCGCTGACCATCCTGTCACGATTGCCGGCACGTTTCGCCGTAGACCGGGGTACTTGTCGTTCTGGCACTATACGAATAGACAGCAAGTAACCAATGCGCACCAAGAGGCCGGAAGGGGCAAGCCCGCGTGGGACTGTTCGACAGGCTGCGTCGTCGCCGCGGGGGTGGTACGGCGACCAACGACCCCGCAGTAGACCTCCTTTACCTGCGGCAATGGGCCGACG
Organism: Mycolicibacterium sp.; assembly: GCA_030666145.1. Taxonomy (GTDB): domain Bacteria; phylum Actinomycetota; class Actinomycetes; order Mycobacteriales; family Mycobacteriaceae; genus Mycobacterium. The sequence continues at coordinate 8,483 of DAOUYK010000063.1, forward strand.
AGCACCGTGGCGTCGAAGCTTTCGTGGAGCCGAAGACGACTGTCACCGAGGTCACTGTCGTCCTCGTCGCCGCCGATGGTGAATGGACACGGCGCAGGGCTGGCGGAGACGCCGGAGCCCGGCGGCTGTCCGACCGCCTCAAGATCCCGGTGTACGACGTCCAAAAAGTCGGCTACCCGCAGCGCATGCGCGACTACGACGCGCGTCAGCGTATTCAGCGCAAGAATGCTCAGCAGCAGGAGTTCGACGACCGGAAATAGCGGCTCGCCGATGACTTCGCTGGCTTGATCGTTCTTGTTTCAAGACGGTGGTGAGCAGCTAGCCGTTCTTGCTGATGTCTTCGAGGACCGCGAACATGGTGCGGGTCGGGACCCCGGTACCACCTTTGGGGGTATATCCCCAGGGCCCCGAGGAGTTGTACGCCGGGGCCGCGATGTCGACATGTACCCACTGGACACCATCGGCGACGAACTCACGCAGGTAGGTGCCCGCAACCAGCATGCCGGCATAGCGAGACCCGCTGACATTGGCCAGATCAGCCACTGTGGACTTGAGGTCGTCCTTCAACTCGTCGGGAAGCGGCATAGCCCAGCCGTTCTCGCCGACCCCCTGAGAGATCTCGGCGACGCGGTCGCGGAACTCTTCGCTGCCCATCACCCCGGGGGTACGTGCGCCCAGCGCCACGGTCTGAGCGCCCGTCAGCGTCGAGGTCTCGATCAGATAGTCGGGTTCGTCCTGACATGCCCGCACTATCGCGTCGGCCAAAATCAGCCGACCCTCGGCGTCGGTGTTGAGCACCTCCACGGTCATCCCGCCGTACTGGGTCAGCACGTCGCCGGGCCTTTGTGCTGTGGACGAAGGCATGTTCTCGGCCATCGGCACAGTCGCGACGACGTCGATCGGCAGCCGTTGCCTGGCCGCCAGTAACACCGTGGCGATGACGGCCGCTGCACCGCCCATGTCGGAGGTCATCTGATGCATGTTGGCGGCGGGCTTGATCGAGATACCGCCGGTGTCGAAGGTGATGCCTTTGCCGACCAATGCCACCTTCTTGATCCCCGTGTCGCTTCGCTCCTGCCCGCCGGTCTTGGACTTCTTGTTCTTGGCGCCTTTGTGTGTCAGGCGCACGAGCCGCGGCGGACGCGATGACCCTTTGCCCACGCCGATGATCCCGCCGTACCCCTGCTTAGCGAGGGTCTTGTCGTCGAGTACCTCGACCTCCAGGCCAGCCGCATCGCCCAAAGTCTTTGCACGCTTGGCAAATTCGACCGGGTGCAGGTGGCTGGGCGGGGTATTCACGAAATCCCGGGCAGTCGCGACTGCGGTAGCGACCGCCTCCGCCCGGGCGGCCGAAACCTTGGTGGACGACTTTGTGTCAGGTGTGAGCACAGTGATTTTCTGCAGTCCCGCGTCCTTCGGCGCCGTCTGTTCGCTACGGAACCGGGTGAAACGATAGGCGCCCAGAATCAGCCCCTCGATCGCACCCTCTAGGTCAAGGTCAGACAGCGTGGTGAAAACGGTCTCTACACCGCTCAGCGAGCGTGCCGCCACGCCGGCAGCTCGGCGGACCGTCTCTGCCGTCCATGCATCGCGGCGGTTGCCGAGTCCAACTGTCAGCACGCTGTCGAACGGCAGCGACGACGCCACCACCCGGGTCAACTGCTCGGCGCTGCCCTTGGCGCCTAGCGCCTTAAGGGCGCCCTCGATCTCGCCGGTCGCGCTGTCATCGAGGAACGGGCTCTCGACCACAGTGGTCAGGGAATCTGCGTCATCCGCGTCGCCGCTGCCAATAACAACGGGCACGATCAGCACCGACGAGGCGACCTTGCGCTTGGGCAGCGTGCTCGAGACCGTGAGGGTGGGGGACTGGTAACCGGCTGAAGTACTCACGGGGGATCACCCTAACCACTGAGCTACTAGTGTGGTGGGCCGTGAGTGACAACCTGCTGCAGGGCCCGCTGGAGAGCCGTCATCGCGAACTCGGTGCAAGCTTCGCCGAGTTTGGCGGATGGCTCATGCCGGTGTCATATGCCGGCACAGTCGCTGAGCACACCGCTACCCGCACGACAGTCGGGCTGTTCGACGTGAGCCACCTCGGTAAGGCGCTGGTGCAGGGTCCGGGGGCCGCAGAGTTCGTCAACTCTGCTTTCACCAACGACCTACATCGCATTGGTCCGGGCAAGGCGCAGTACACGCTTTGCTGCACCGACTCCGGTGGCGTGACCGACGATCTGATCGTCTACTACGTCTCCGAAGAGGAGATCTTCTTGGTTCCCAACGCCGCGAACACCGCGGCTGTGGTCGCCGCACTCGCCGAACGTGCTCCCGCGGGCCTGACGGTCACCGACGAGCACCGCTCGCGCGCTGTGCTTGCCGTGCAGGGTCCGAAGGCGGCCCAGGTCGTCGGCGGTCTCGGGCTGCCCACCACCATGGACTACATGGGCTACGCCGACGCGGTGTTCGGCGGCTCCGACGTGCGGGTGTGCCGCACCGGTTACACCGGCGAGCACGGCTACGAGCTGTTGCCGACGTGGGATCAGGCGGCGGTGGTTTTCGATGCCCTGGTCGAGGCTGTCGCCGCCGCCGGCGGCGAACCGGCGGGGCTCGGTGCACGCGACACCCTGCGCACCGAGATGGGATACCCGCTACACGGGCACGAGTTATCACCGGAGATCTCACCGCTGCAGGCACGGTGCGGCTGGGCCATTGGCTGGGGCAAGGATGCGTTCTGGGGCCGGGAGGCGCTGCTCGCGGAGAAGGAGGCTGGACCGCGAAGGACGCTGCGGGGGTTGCGGGCCACCGGACGCGGCGTGCTGCGGGGGGATCTCACGGTGCTGGCCGGCACCCAAGACCATCGGACACCGATCGGAACCACCACCTCGGGAACGTTCTCTCCGACATTGAAAGTCGGTATCGCACTGGCCTTGCTCGACAGCGCGGCCGAGGTCGCCGACGGCCAGCAGGTCGTCGTCGACGTGCGCGGCCGGATGATCGAATGCGAAGTGGTCAAGCCGCCGTTTATCGACCCGCGGACCCGCTGAACGGCAACGCAGAGGTTGGTCGCCGCCGCTAAAATCGCTCGGCATCCGGCTATACAATCGATTGCATGACTGCAGGCCTTGAGTTCACCGTCGATCGCAACGCGAATCCGGCGAGCGATGAGGCGCGGGCAGAGATCCTGTCAAATCCCGGGTTCGGCAAGTTTCACACCGATCACATGGTCTCGATCGACTACGCCAGCGATAAGGGATGGTATGACGCCAAGGTCCTTCCGTATGGCGCCATCGAGCTCGACCCGTCAGCCAACGTCCTGCACTACGCGCAGGAGGTTTTCGAAGGGCTGAAGGCCTATCGGTGGGCGGACGGCGCCATCGTGTCTTTTCGGCCCGAAGCCAACGCCGCTAGGCTGCGCTCGTCGGCGCGGCGGCTGGCTATCCCTGAGTTGCCGCAGGAACTGTTCATCCAGTCGCTGAGACAACTGATCGCCGCAGACGAACCCTGGGTACCACCCCCCGGAGGGGAGGAATCGCTGTATCTGCGGCCGTTCATCTTCGCCACCGAGCCCGGTCTGGGCGTTCGGCCGGCCAACGAATACCGCTACCTCGTCATCGGCTCGCCAGCCGGGGCCTACTTCCCGCGCGGCATCAAGCCAGTCAGCGTGTGGTTGTCCACCCAATATGTGCGGGCCAGCCCCGGCGGCACGGGTACGGCCAAGTTCGGCGGCAACTACGCGGCCTCGCTGCTCGCGCAGGCCCAGGCCGCCGAGCAAGGTTGCGATCAAGTGGTGTGGCTGGACGCGATCGAACGCCGCTTCGTCGAAGAAATGGGCGGGATGAACCTATTCTTCGTGTTCGGCAGCGGCGGTACCGCCCGCCTGGTGACTCCAGAGCTATCTGGTTCGCTCCTTCCGGGCATTACCCGGGACTCCTTGCTGCAGTTGGCATGTGATGCAGGCTTCACGGTCGAGGAACGCAAGATCGATGTCGACGAGTGGCAGAAGAAGGCCGCGGCCGGTGAGATCACCGAGGTGTTCGCCTGTGGTACCGCCGCCGTCATCACCCCGGTGTCGCATGTCAAGCACGGTGACGGCCAATTCGCCATCGCTGATGGCGAGCCCGGAGAGATCACCATGGCGCTGCGCGACACATTGACCGGGGTCCAGCGCGGGACCTTCGCCGACACGCACGGATGGATGGCCCGGCTCGACTGACTGGCCTAGCCGATCGCCATCCCGACCGCGGCCGCCGTCGTCGTCACCTCGACGGCGGCTCCCAGCACATCGCCAGTGACACCGCCGAACCTGCGTACGCAGTGCCCAACCAGAACAACGCCGCCCGTGATCGCAAGGAGGACCACGAGCGGTCCCTGCCAGTAGGCGGCGCATGCGGGGATAGCCAACGCAGCCACCGCGAGCACCCACACACCCACCACCCACAGGGGCTGGGTGCCCGTGACCTGCCGGCCTAGAACGCTGCCCGGGGCCGCCGGAACCGATCGGCGACACGCGGCTACTGCGGCCACCCGGCCTGCGGTTACCGCCGCTAGCACCGCCAGCCAATTGGTGTCGGCGAAGGCGAGGGTCTGCAGCAATACCGTCACCACCACCGCCGCTACCCCGAACGGACCCGCCGAGCCGTCACGCATCACAGCCAGTGCCCGCTCCGGCGGGCCGTAGCAGCCCAGCGCATCGGTGGTGTCCGACAGGCCGTCGATGTGCAGACCGCGGGTAGCCACCAGCAGTACTGTCACCGCAAACGCCCCCGCCAGTGCGCTGCCGTCGCCGAACGCCTGCGTGCCCACCCACTGCACACCTGCGGCCAGTGCTCCCAGGGCGATACCAGTGACCGGAAGCGCGGTCAGCACTCCGCGGCCGACCTGTGCTGTGCGCCTTGCCGGCGTGGGTAAAACCGTCGCAAATGCGAAAGCACCTGCGACAGAGGCGATCATGTATCCATGCCGGCTTCTTCAAAGGTTGCCATCGACG
>DAOUYK010000184.1 GCA_030666145.1 Mycolicibacterium sp.
TGGTGGTGACTTCGACCCGAGGGACGGTCGGCTTTAGCGATGCATCGCCGAGATGCCGGGCGTTACGGTGACGAGATCCGGTTGGCGATCGTCACCTGCATCGAGACCAAGTACAGCCGCCGACGCCGGCAACGGGGCCTCGGCCGGGTTGCGTCCACCAGGGTGGTGTATGAGCCGGGGCCGATCTGGATGACAGGCGTGTCGGCCCGAGGCCGTTGCGGCGGATCCCGTCGGGAATGTCCGGCGAGTCATGCGCATCGGAACACCTCGCGTCCAGTTCGGGCCGCCGCGTCCTGCACCGCGACGGCGTCTTGCACCACTCCGAATACCTCGGCGAGCGGAAGGGGCGAATCAGCTATGCGCATGTTCGGGTCCGCCACCGCGACCGGGTGCCACCATGCGCCGTCGGCGGTGATCGTGGGTTCGGGTTCCAATGAGTCGATCGACACGTGGATACCTTTCTCGGCGAAGCCTTCGTGGGCGACCAGACGGATCACCCGATCGTCGGTGGCGATGCCTTCCTCGTCGAGCCTGCGGTGCAGGGCCGCCACGCCGTCGGGGTCCTCATCGTATAGCGTCGCTGCGACCCGGACCCGCAGTCCCAGCGATCGCGCCAGCCCGATTCCGGCTAGTGCTTTCGCCCAGGATCCCGCACCCCGCTGGCGATCGTGCAGGTCTGGGGTGGCCGAATCCAGGCTGACTTGCAGCGTCACCGAACGGTCCAGCGATTCGAGCAGCTCACGGCGACGGCCGCGGCTGAAGGTCATCGCGTTGGTGAGAATCGTGCGTTCGAGTCCGTCCGCTGCGGCGACGAGATCGCCCAACTCCGGGTGCATGAAGGGTTCGCCGCCGGTGAAGAACAGCTCACGCCCGCCGAGTGTGCGGAACTCGGTGAACACCTCGCGAGCCGTGCCGAGCTCCAGTCGCCGCCTTGGCGCCTGAGGGGACGACTGGGCGCAGCAGTATCCGCAGGCCAGATTGCAGTCGAAGTTTGTATACACCCACAAGCGCTGGCCGATCGGTGTTCGTTCGCCCAGGCTGAAGACGGTCGAGGGTCTGGTGGTGACCGTGGCCTTGCGTACCAGGAAAAACCATGGCCCGTCCGGGGTTTCAGCATGCTGGGAATCCAGCGTGTGACCGACCAGTTCTGCCCATGTAGGCAGATCCGTCAGGACACTCGGTTCGGCGCTGCGGATCCCGAGTAGCTGGCCCGGTTCGAGTCGTCGCATGGCGCGGGTGATGAGTAGTAGAAGCCCGCTACCGCAATCCATCTCACCACCGTCGACTACTCGCTCCGCAGCTGCCAGGCCGGCCGGACCGTCAGACTCGGGTTCCCGAATAGTCACGGGGTCCACGTTAGCGGTAACTCGGTGTGCCCGCGCGCAGGAAGGACAGCGACATGACAGTGACGGGTCAGCGCTTGCCCCAGCCTGTTTAGGATGGCGGGCATGGACCGACCCCACCGTCCTACCGACCCCGAATCCCGTCAGGGGTTCTGGGAGGACGTGCACCACGGTCACCATGTCGATGGAGTCTCGTGGTGGCAGTCGGTGCCCGGACTCTCGTTGGATCTGGTCGACCAGGCCGGCGTCGGGCGTGATGAACCGGTCATCGATGTGGGCGCGGGCTGGTCGACACTCGTCGACCACCTGCTGGCGCGCGGTTACCGTGACCTGACCGCGATCGATCTGTCTGCCACGGCCCTGCACACAGTGCGCGATCGCCTCGGACCGGCGGGCACCGACGTTGTTCTCGAAGTCGCTGATGTTCTAGATCTCGCCGGCGATCGGCAATACCGCCTTTGGCACGACCGAGCGGTCTACCACTTCCTGACCGAGCCCGACGAACGAGCCGACTACCTCTCATCCCTCAACCGATGCATTACAACCGAAGGTTGGCTGGTGGTGGCAACATTCGGCCCCGACGGGCCAACGCACTGCAGCGGATTGCCGATCGTCCGCTACACCCACGAGGAGCTGGCGGAGGAATTCACCGGCTACGAGCTCCTCGCGACAGCCGGCGAGGACCACCTCACCCCGTGGGGTTCGACCCAGCAGTTCACTGCGGTTCTCATGCGCCGAATGTCGTAGCGGCGCACGCCATCGGGGTACACCAACACACCAAGCCGCAGCGCGAACCCACCTAGCCGGAGCGCGTCCACGTCCTCGCCCCGGAATCCCGGGTAAATATCACGTCTGGTCCGGCCTGCCTAACCGGTGCCATGTTGCAAAGCCGATCACCGCCGCTGACAAAAAGACAGCGGCGGTGCTGGTTGTCCCGCCAAGCCACACCTCAGTGCGGCCATACTGAACATAGATCGAAATCGCGGCGACAGCGGCGAGAGCTGCGGCAGCTAACGCGACCACACGCCGGCCCAGCAACGCTGCCGCCAGCATTGCCACGGCCACCGCGACCAACGCCAGCGCGCCACGCAGGTTGTAGTCACCGAACGAGAGTTCCCAATCCCGCACGCCGACATGGGCGTTGCGGCTGTACCACAGGTGCACCCACAACGCGATGAGCCCTATCACGGTCAGTGCCAACCCCCAGCCGCCGAGTAGCCGGCGCGTCGATCCGACTGTGCCCTGTCGCAGCGCGTCGACGGCGGCGTACTGAGCTGCCGGCCCGAAGAACAGGACCGCGTGGACGCCGATCATCAATGCGTAGGCCCACGGCCATTCATGGGGGGCCTCGGCAATCGACAGACCGATCGCGATCGACTGGCCGATACCCAGTAGGGCTGCAAGACGCACCGCGGTTCCGGTCAGCAGCATGATCGCCAACGCCGATTCGGCCACCAGTACTCCCCAGCCGAATAGGGTGAAGTTCGGCAGCACGATGTGCTCGACCGCCCAGCTGAAGGGCATGAACACCGGGTAGTCGACCGCGAGGCGGGTCCAGAAGAACAGCCCGCCCCCGGTTCGCTCCCCAAAGTCCGGCGGCACCTTCCACACCACGTTCTCCACCCACAGCAGGCCGACCAGCAACCGCAGACCTGTGAGCGCGATCAGACCGCTCTTGGCTTGCGGTGACACCGGCGTCAAGAACGTGTCTTTTAGACTGGCAGCGCGAGTTGTGGCCATGTGACCAGTCTCGCAATCCCCCGACGGAAACTGGTGACAATTGCGCGATTCTTCTAAGTATGGGCGCGGCTTCGGACGAAGAGTGCTGTGATCTTGCCGTGGATTCCCGCTTCGATGTCTATCCGCTGTTGACCCCCAAGGACTACGCGGCTCCGGCAGTGTTCGCCCCCGCCAACCTGCTGCGCGAGGCCTGCCGTCAGCGCGGCCTTCCTGAAATCGCGGTGCCGGCGGTGGGCCTTCTCGATCCCGACGGTGACATCGTGCGCCACCTGGCCGCCAGCGGTCGCGGTCGACCACATCCCGGGTGGGCCTGCTACCACACCGAGATGTGGACCGTAGATCTTGACGGCATCGAGATCGGCGTGGTCGGAATGGCGGTCGGCGCACCGTTTGCAGTCCTGGTCGCCGAACAACTCACAGCGTCGGGCGCCGAACTCGTCCTGAGCATCACCTCCGCTGGACAGATCTCCCCGATCGACGAGCTGCCCTGCTTCGTGCTCATCGAAAAGGCACTGCGCGACGAGGGAACCAGCCTCCACTACCAACCACCTGCGCGCTGGAGCCGCCTGGACGCGAAGCTGCGGCGGCGGCTTGCCGGGGCATTCAACCACCTCCCTGAACCGGTGCGGTCGGGCTCCTCCTGGACTACCGATGCTCCTTACCGCGAGACGGCATGCGCAATCGAGGCGGCCAAACTGGACAACATCGCGTGTGTAGAAATGGAAGCTGCCGGCCTGTATGCATATGCGGCGGCGCGAAACCAACCCGTGGTGTGCTTTGCCCACGTCACCAACACGATGGCCACCGAAGGTGCGGATTTCGAAAAAGGCGCCGATAACGGTGCGCATGAGGCTCTCGCAGTCGCCCACGCCGCAGCTGCTGCGCTCACCGCGCCGTCGTGCTAGCGGGTAAATTTCGCTGCTGGGCAAATCGGGATCGGCCCCATCCGCGTGAGTTGTTGCCGGCCCGAGGGTCGCTGGCCGGGCCCCGTGCACCAGTTCACGAGATCTGTACCGGTGTTCCAGGTCCATTGTTGTGAGAGTTGGGGGCACTCTGATCTTCAGGAATTCCCATGCCAGGAAGGTCTGCAGAAAATGCCCATGCCTGGAAACGCCGACGGGTTGGTGCCGGCATACTGGCACCGCTAGGCAATCCCTTGTCTGACCTTCTTGTAGAGAACGCACACTCGGACGACGCCGGTCTCTTTGTTGACATGTTGGCCAAGCCGGTTCTGGACCAAATTGGTCGGTGCTGGCGCTTGTGCCCGTGGCTGCGCTTCAAGGGCGCCCTCGCGGGCCACGGCCGCCATGACGTTACTGACGGGGACATCTGCGAATCGCGACTTGCGGTTCCAGGTCAGCCCATGGCCGTCTGGGAGGTAGATCCCCCCGTTTCGCCGCTATCGTCTGTGTAAAGCGTGGTGTGCAAACCAATTTCGATCGATAGCGGCGCGCCGCCATGCAACTTCAGCAGATAGTCGTTGGTGTCGACGTTGATGACCAGGAACTCGTTTGCCAGAATGCTAAGGCCGCGATATCGCCCGCTCGAGGGCCTGCTCGTTGCTGCACCGCTGCGATGTCATCCAGCAAATCCATGCACACAGCATTCAGGAAAGCCCGCAAAGTCTGTGAAAATGCCTCGCGGATACCGCACTTGGAATATCGTAGCTTGACCAAGACTCTTCACATATTCGAGCCGGGGACGCATTGGCATTAAGTATTGGCATTAATCGGAGGTAGTCACGATGAGTATTTTCGGTGCAGCCAGCTCAGGTCGCGCTATTCGGATACTCGGGGCCGGTCTCGTTTCCGGCGCGCTGATTCTGGGCGCATCCGCAGGTAATGCCGGAGTCGCCTTCGCGCAGCCCGGTGGCGGTGGCGGCGGTGGGGGTGGCGGTCAGGGCGGTTCCGGTGGCTCCGGCGGCGGCGGACAGGGCAACTCCGGCGGCGGTGATCGTCAGCCCGGCGGTCAGGGTCAGCAGGGCGGCCCAGTGGGTCCGGCTGTCATTGTCGGCAATGACAACTGCTACGGACCGATTGCCGCAGGTATTGGCTGTGACACGGGAGCGCCGCAGTAACGGTGTCCTGCCGTTTGTCACCACGGGAGCGTTTCGCGGGAGCTTTCCGAGAAGCTTGTTTTGTCAGGGGTAGAGTGCGAGGCGGCGGTAGTCCTTGGCTTATCCCGTGTCGCCGCCCAGATCGTCACCGGCATAGGCTTTCTCGGTGCCGCCTGATCAGTGTCCCCCAGGTGGGCGGGAATACGTTTATTCCTCGGCCAGCGTCCGCGCAATGGTGGTGTGCATTGACCGCCGACCGGAGCTGTTTCTGAAGTACTGCAACAGTTCTCCGCTGGCATGGTCACACGCTGCGATGAGTGTCCAGCTGATGTACAGTGCCCGTTGTAGGCTTTGAACAGAACCGCATTTTCTTGGTACAGAACTGTATTGACGAGAGGACTTGCATGCTCCGAACCGGTTTGGTTTCAACGATCGCGGCTGCGGGGGTTATCGCTGGGGGGATGTCGACAGGCACCGCTTGGGCGGGTGGGCCGGGTGGCGTCATTGAGAACGTCGAGGATATGTCCGTCGCGGTGGGTACCGGAGTATTCGAGGGCGGCTTGGTGGGTTTTGTGGCCTACGGCGACACGAATGAGGAGGCCAGGGCGAGCGTGATGGCGCAATGCCAGGGCGCCGGTGGCATGGAGTGTACGAGCGATGAAGCCACCAACGACGATCTCTGCATCGTGTCGGTTGCTGACCCGAACAACTTTGTCGTGTCTGGCGGCGAGGGAGTGACTGTCTCGGCTGCCCTCCAAGATGCGATGGCGGACGCGGCGGCCCGCAATATGCCCATGTCTGCATCCGATTCGGTGGTTGTCATATCGGACTGCTCCTGGAGGGACTGAGTCGATGTCGGGGCGTGTGACACATAGTTCTCGTGGTATTTGGGTTATAGCCGGAAAGGTGCACGGCGTATGAGAGATCAAGGCAAGTCAGCAGCACTATTGATGGCTGGTTTGGCGGTCGTGGCGATCATGGCGCCTCCCGTCGCAGACGCTCGACCGTTTTGCGACGAAGCGGGCGGCACGACACGCTGCGAAACCAGCGGCAGTACCTCGATCAAGGCGAGGCCGGGGACACTCGCGCCCCCCGCTGGTAGCAGGAATCAAGTTCCGTGGCACCCGGGTGGCCGTCGAATTGGCGGTCGCCGAGGTGCCGGTCCCTTCCCCAACTGACGGGACTCGTTTGGTGGCCCAGCCGCTATGCCGTGACGTACTGGGCGTTATAGCGGGAAGGTCGGGAAGGTTCAGCGCTGCGTGCGACGTTCACTGATTGGTGGCGTCAACGAGCGTCACAATTGGAGATTCGCGGGCCTCTACTCGCCACATTGGTCAGGGCACCGGTGTCGCGTAGTGCCTGGTAGCCGCCGATGACGTCAGTGGCCCTGTGCAGACCGAGGTTCCGCAGAGCCGCGGCGGCCAGACTTGAGGTGTAGCCCTCAGAACACAGCACTACCCATTCAACCTCGTCGTCGACCGCGCAGGGCAGACGTGCGTCACTAGTCGGGTCGCAGCGCCACTCCAACACGTTGCGCTCGATCACCAAAGCGCCCGGTACTTGGCCTTCGTGCTGTCGTTGGCGTTCCGGGCGGATGTCCACGAGCAGCGCGCCACGCTTAAGCGCCGC
>DAOUYK010000158.1 GCA_030666145.1 Mycolicibacterium sp.
AATTTTCGTATGCCCTCGATCTGTGCCTGAGCAGTCCCAACGGCGATCACAATCATGCTGGCCTGGTGGCTACGGCGGCCCGAGTGGTAAACGCGATTCCCGCTGTGGTCGCCGCCGAGCCTGGGATTGTAACGTCGTTGGAACTTCCTCCGATAACTGGCAAAGGCCTATATGCTAAAAGGTAATCACAACAAGAGGATTTGAGATGAAAGCTTCACTGACCAGCCTTGCCGCCTTTCTCGTCGCTGGCGGCGCCTCCTTCGCGATCGTGGCTACACCCGCCGCGCTCGCTAACCCACCGCTCCTACCAGCCTGTGAGGAGACCGAAGCGGGTGGCGGAAGGCAGGGCGGTGGCGCGACACTGTGCGAGACGCCCGGCAACGCCCAACTCGACGCCCGGCCAAGCGTGCTTGCCCAGGGAGCCATGGGCGGCATGGGCGGCTTTGGCTTTATCTAGCCAAGATTTTAATTCTGCCCGCAAGGATTCTGAGATGAAGGCTTCCCTGCTTGTGACGGTCGTGCGTCCAGACCGACACCGAATTCAACCTTCACGCCGGTTGGCTACGGCGCCCCTGCGCAGGAGTTGAGCGCCTCCATGTCTCGCATTTCTGGCGAAGTCTGTACGCTAGAGCGTAAGCACATCGGAAGGAATTGAGATGAAGGCTCCGCTCAACACGCTTGCCGCCCTGCTCGTTGCAGGCGGCGCCTCTTTCGCGATCGCTGCGGCACCGGCCGCGCTCGCTTCACCCTCGCTCATACCGAGTTGTGTCGAGACTGAGCAAGGTGGCGGATTCCAGGGTGGTTCGACCACCATTTGCGAGACACCCGGCAACGTCCAGATCGATTCACGGCCATCGGTCTACGCGCCTGGCGCGATGGGCGGCATGGGCGGCATGTTCCCTTGGGGCATGGGGGGTTTCTTTTACTGACCGACGTCTGACTCCCACCAGCACTAGGAGAGAACGATGAGGGCGCCGGTCCGCCACATAATGTTGGTCATCAGCGGGATAGCCATCGCCCTGGGCGGAGCGTCTCCCGCAGCTGCCGTACCGGACTGCAGTGACGTGGGGTCGACTGTCACCTTCTGCGAGACCAAGGGCAGCACCCAGCTGATCACCACCCCGCCTCCGTGGAGGTACGGTGGTTGGCAGGGGTTCGGGTTTGGGCAGCTGGTCGGGGGCTTCGGTCTCGGCTTGTAGAGGTTCGATTCTGGGGTGTGGACAAGTAGCCCGCGGACCGGTTTCGGTTGTCACTGACCGTGAAGGGCGAAATGGGAGACGGGCACATTTACTTCGCGTACGGATCCAACCTATGCGCGCAGCAGATGGCGCGGCGGTGCCCCGATGCCGCCGACCCCAAGCGCGCGACCCTGGCCGATCATGACTGGCTCATCAACCAGCGCGGGGTCGCTACCGTGGAACCGTTTACCGGCAGTGCGGTGCACGGTGTGGTCTGGCAACTGTCCGACCGCGACCTGGCGACCCTGGACCGTGCCGAAGGCGTCCCGGCGCGCTACCGCAGGGACCGACTCACAGTTGAGACCGAGGACGGTCCGTCGTGGGCCTGGGTGTACGTCGACCATCGCACCGAACCTGGGCCGCCCCGACCCGGATACCTCGAACGGATCCTCGATGGCGCGCGCCACCACCGCCTGCCTCACCGCTGGATCGAGTTTCTCCAGCGCTGGGATCCAGCCCACTGGCCGCAACATGACCAACAGTCTGATTCTGCTGGTCCACAGACACTTTCAGAACTGCTCGCCGACACTGCGATCACCGAATACAGCACGCTTCGGTCAAGGTTCGGATTTCTGGCGATCCACGGCGGCGGCCTGGAGCAGATCCCCGACGTCAGCGCCGAACGGGCCGCCGACGCCGCCGACGCCTCGCTCTACGTTGTGCGCCACCCAGACCGCTACCCACACCACCTGCCGTCCGCGCTCTACGACCCCGGCCAGTCAGATCGGCTGGCCGAGTTCCTCGATCATGTGGACGTAGCGGTATCCCTGCATGGCTACGGGCGTCTGGGCCGCAGCACCCAGCTGCTCGCCGGCGGTCGCCATCGCTCTCTGGCAGAGCATTTCGCACGCCACCTCATCATCTCGGGCTATCAGGTAGTGACCGACCTTGCGACGATTCCGCACGAGTTACGCGGCTTGAACCCCGACAACCCGGTTAATCGCGTCCGCTGCGGCGGCGCACAGCTGGAACTGTCCCCACGGGTGCGCGGCATCAGTCCCCGCAGCGGGGTACCCGGCGAGGACGGCCTGTCGGCCGCTACTACCGCGCTCGTGCAGGGGTTGGTTACCGGGGCGCACTCGTGGAAGCTGCCCTCGCGTCCACCAACATCGCAGGCCTGGCCGCCACTGGGCTGAGCGCATGCCCTCGGTAACGTCCCGGCCAGCCTGCACCCATCCATAGGTCACACCGCTCCGAATACCGGAATGTGACAGCCTTAGGCGCAAGAAACCGGTCGGTTGCCGTCATCGGCAGTGGGGTTGCCGGCCTGACAGCGGCCTACCTGTTGTCGGCCCGCGACCGCGTCACCCTCTTCGAAGCCGACAACCGTGCGGGCGGTCACGCCCACACCCACTACATCGACCGCGGGGACGGCACTATCGTTGCCCTCGACTCCGCCTTCCTGGTGCACAACGACCGTACCTACCCGACACTGTGCCGGTTGTTCGACGAACTCGGGGTGGCGACCCAGGCCACCGACATGTCCATGTCGGTGCGCGACAACGCCAGCGGTCTCGAATACGCGGGCGGCCGCGGCGCCGCAGGTCTGTTCCCCACGATGTCCCACGTGGCCCGTCCGCGCTACCTACTGATGTTGGCTGAGGTCACCCGCTTCCACCGGGCCGCCGCTCGACTGCTGAGCGCTACAAGCACCGACGGTGAAGTCCAAGAAAGCCTCGGCGACTTCCTGAAACGGCAAGGCTTCTCCGGCTACTTCATCAAATACTTCATGACGCCACTTGTGGCCGCGGTGTGGTCATGCCCGCCGGGCGATGCCATGCGCTACCCGGCCCGCTATCTGTTCATGTTCCTCGAACACCACGGCATGCTGTCAGTATTCGGATCACCCACCTGGCGCACCGTCATTGGCGGATCCGCGAACTATGTCAACGCAATCGTCGAGCTGATCGACGACGTCCGGCTAGCCACGCCAGTTTTGGCGGTTCGACGAGTCAGCGAAGGGGTTGAGCTGCGGGCACGCGGCTGCGCAACGACAGTCTTCGATGCAGTCGTCATCGCAACCCATCCCGACCAGGCCTTGATGATGCTCGCTGCACCGAGCACCCCTGAGCGAAAACTGCTGGGCGCGATGCGTTACACGACCAATCTCGCGCAGCTGCACACCGACGAATCCGTGCTGCCCCGCCACCGTCGGGCACGAGCATCATGGAACTACTTGATGACCGGCAGCGGTGATCAAGTTCTGGTCAGCTACGACATCACCCGACTGATGGGGCTGGGCGGCCCGCAGCGGTTCATAGTCACTCTCGGTGGATACAACTTCGTCGACCCCGCCGCTGTCGTGTCCGAGATGGTCTACGCCCACCCGAGCTACACTACTGAATCGGTTGCTGCGCAACGTCTCCTGCCAACATTGAACGACGACAAGGTGGTATTCGCCGGCGCCTACCACGGCTGGGGGTTCCACGAGGACGGTGCTGTATCGGGAGTGCTTGCGGCACATCATCTCGGCACCGAATGGCCCGCGCATCGCGCTGAAGCCGAGGCGGTGACAAGTTGAGCACGGCATCGAGCTCAGCCATATACCGCACCCGGGTCACACATTTGCGTCGCGCACCTGTGCACCACTACTTCGAGCACCGCAGCTACAGTTGGTTTGTCGATCTCGATGCGTTGCCCCGACTGCCGCGATGGTTGACACCGTTCGCCAGATTCGTTGCCCGCGACCACCTTTGGGGCACCGACGGCGACACGTTGCGCAGTCGCGTCGATGCGTTTCTTGGCGACAAGGGCATCGTGCTGGACGGCGGTACAGTAACTGCTTTGATGCAGCCCAGGGTACTCGGCTACGTCTTCAATCCACTGAGCGTGTACTGGTGCCACGACGCGCGAGGCATACTGCGGTACGTCATCGCCGAGGTGCACAACACCTATGGCGGACGTCATGCATACCTCTTGCCGCCGTCCAGCAACCGGCCCACCACGGTAAGCAAGGAGCTCTATGTGTCGCCGTTCAACGACGTCGACGGGCACTACCTTGTTCAGGCACCAGAACCGGATGATCAGCTCAATATCCGTATCTCGCTTCACCGGGGCAATCAACCCGCCTTCGTGGCTACCATGTGCGGCACGGCGATGCCGGCTGGCATCAGACAGATCTTGGCCATGCAGATCGTCGCACCACTGGCCCCATTGATGAACGCGCTGAGCATCCGGGTTCAGGGAACTCTGCTGTGGCTTCGACGAGTACCGGTGGTGCCTAGACCGGGCATGCAGCCAGAGAAGGTGGATCAACTATGACGACCCATGTTCTCAGAACACCCGCCGTGGTGATCGATTCGCAACGCTGGCCGGCGATATCCCGAGTCCCCACGGGGCCGTTGAGCATCGCTGCCGGCGCGATCGCCGACCGGCTGTTCCGGCGTGCGGCAGCCCGGTTGCCGATCCGGGTCGTCTACCCGGACGAAACGATCATCGGCGCCGCCGATCCGACGATGCCGACCATGGTCGTTCACCGTCCCGAGGCGCTGGTCCGGCGCGTCGGCCGTTTCGGCCTGATCGGCTTTGGCGAGTCCTACATGGCCGGCGACTGGAGTTCGACCGATCCTGCCAGTCTGCTCACGGAATTCGGCAAACGACTGGCCGAGCTCATTCCGACCGTCTTTCAGCGGTTTCGGCCGTTGGCGCTGGTGCGGCAACCACACTCCCACCACAACAGCATCGACCACGCGCGCCTCAACATAGCCGAGCACTATGACCTGTCGAACGACCTGTTCGCGGCGTTCCTCGACGAGACGATGACCTACTCGAGTGCGCTTTTCGAGTCCATCCCGGCAGCTTCAACGGATCTGGCCGAGGCGCAACGCCGAAAGATCGACCGGCTCCTGGACACTGCACGCGTCGGGCCGGGCAGCAGGGTGCTGGAGATCGGTACCGGTTGGGGTGAACTGTGCCTGCAGGCGGCGGCACGGGGCGCACAGGTGCGCTCGGTCACTCTGTCGGCAGAGCAACGAGAGCTGGCGACAGCTCGGGCGGCAGCGGCCGGAGTGAGTGACCGGGTGACTATCGAACTGTTGGATTACCGGGACGTCACCGGTAGCTATGATGCCGTTGTCTCGGTCGAGATGATCGAAGCGGTGGGCTACCACTTCTGGCCCACCTACTTCGCGACGTTGGACCGGCTTGTCGCACCGGGCGGACGGGTCGCCATCCAGGCGATCACCATGCCGCATGATCGAATGGTGGCCAGCCGCAAGACCTACACCTGGATTCAGAAGTACATATTCCCGGGCGGAATGATCCCTTCGACCGAGGCGATCATGGGCATCACGGAACGCCATACTCGACTACGCACCGTCGACATGGTCTCGTTGCGACCCCACTATGCCGAGACACTGCGGATGTGGCGGGAGCGATTCGTCGCAAGGCGGGATGAGTTGGTCGCATTGGGATTCGACGAAGTATTCCGCCGGATGTGGGAGCTCTACCTCGCGTACTCGGAGGCAGGTTTCCGGTCTGGCTACCTGGACGTGTACCAGTGGACATTCGCTCCTAGCGGTCGGAACTGAAATGTCTCTTCTCATCGTCTCCGGTGCGTCACTGATGATCCTGGTGATCGTTCACGGGTTCACGTTCTTGATCGGCCGCCGACTCGGCCGATACAACGTTGTCGACGTCACATGGGGGGTCGGATTCGTCGCCGTGGCTGCGGTCTGCGCGGCAATGGGGACCGGCGACGTGTTCCGGCGAATTCTGCTGCTGGTGCTCGTGGGTGTGTGGGGTCTGCGGCTGGCTTGGCACATGATCGGGAAATCCGCCGGTAAGGGCGAAGATCCACGCTACCGGGCGTTGCTAGGTGAGGACACCTCGGCAAGCAATGTGATCCGCAGGATCTTCGTCGTGCAGGCCGCAGCCGGTTGGTTCATCTCATTGCCACTACAGGTTTCGTCAGTTCTCGGACCGACGCCGCCCGCTCTGGTGCCCGCCCTCGTCGTGGGTGTGGCGCTCTGGCTGCTCGGCTTGGTCTTCGAAGCGGTCGGCGACCACCAGCTGCGCCGCTTCAAAGCTGACCCGGCTCATCGGGGAGCGATCATGGATAGCGGCCTATGGGCTTGGACCCGGCACCCCAACTATTTCGGAGACTGCTGCGTGTGGTGGGGGCTGTGGCTGATCACCGTGGCCGGGTGGGTTTCGCTGGTCACAGTGGTTTCACCTGCACTGATGACCTACTTTCTGGTGTACGCGACCGGTGCCCGCCTGACGGAGAAGCAGATGGCCGGCCGGTCCGGGTTCAGTGAATACTGCTCGTGCACATCATTTTTCATACCGAGGCCGCCGAAGTCGCGATTGACATGACGATTCGGTCACCGGTGACTAGGCTACGGCGGGTGGGCACCGAACTCGATATCCTTCTGCGCCAGGTGGCCCAGCAGGATGTCGATGCCTTCGCCGCTCTCTACGACCTGACCCGCTCCCGGGTGTTTGGCCTGGTGAAGCGGGTATTGAGGGACCCGGGCTACAGCGAGGAGACGACCCAGGACATCTACCTCCAGGTGTGGCGTAGCGCCGGCAGCTATGACCCATCGGCCGGGTCGCCGATGGCCTGGCTGATGACCCTCGCGCACCGACGCGCCGTGGACCGGGTGCGCTCCGAACAGGCCGCCTCTACTCGAGAATCCCGGTATGGCGCCGCCAATGCGGAACCGCAATGGGATCACGTGGCCGACACGGTCATCAGAGGCGACGAACGCCGCCAGGTCACCGAGTGCCTTGGATCGTTGACAGATACTCAGCGCGAATGCATCCAACTCGCCTACTACGGCGGTTTGACGTATGCCCAGGTCTCCGAGCGCTTATCGGCGAATCTCGCAACCATCAAGTCGCGGATGCGTGATGCCATCCGCGGCCTGCGTAGATGCCTAGGGGTGCCATGACCACACCAACCGGACATTCCGCGGCAGATCTGCTGTCACTCGCAACGCCGTACGCACTGCACGCGCTCACCGATGCCGATGCCGCCGAGATCGGCAGCGTTCTCAACGATGCGCCCCCTAACGTGGTGGAGGCGTTCGTCTCCGAGGTGCGCGCCACCCGCGAGACGATGGCCCTGATCGCGGTCGCAACCGCGGTCGATCCTCCGGCGCACCTTCGCGATCGGCTGCTCCGACAGGTCGCCGAGGATCCGGTGCGTTCCATCCGAGCTGCCCAGCCCCCCAGGCGCTGGTCCAAGGCAGTGCTTGCCGCCGCAGCGTCGGTGACGATTGGACTCGGAGCGCTCGGCGTTGGCCTCACGCTGCGAACCGCTGAGACACCATCGACCGCCGAACAGGTGTTCGCCGCTCCCGACGTGCGGAGCATCTCCGGTGAGATCCCGGGCGGCGGTGTCGCCACCGTGGTGTTCTCCCGCGAGCGGGACTCCGGGGTGCTCGTCATGAACAACGTGCCGCCACCACAGCCGGGCACCGTGTACCAGATGTGGCTCGTCGATACCGACGGTGCGCACTCGGCCGGAACGATGGATGCGGATGCGGTCGCGCCGTCGACCACCGCGGTGATCCCCGATCTCGGCTCATCACGTGCCCTGGCGTTCACCATCGAGCCCCTTGGCGGTTCGGCGCAACCAACCACCCCGGCGTTCGCGGAACTACCGCTGGTCTAGAAGTCCCCCGGTCGGCGCTGCCGTGCTCATCGCCGATGTCGTGGCGACGCGCCCGCACCGCGGGGCCTTCGGAAAGGTGATCGCGCTGCTGAGGTTGGCCCTCAGAGCCAGAGGTACAGCCCGGACAGCAGCGCCCACATTCCCACGCAGTAGCACTCGAACGCCGCCCGCAGCAGGATCGGGGCCTGAAGCAGTTCCATGAAGTCGAGCCCGACAAGGCGCACTTTAATTGCGGCGATTGCCATCACGACAACCGCTAGCAGCGAGCCGGTGCCATGTTCGGCGCCGATGGCCCACGACACGATCGTGGCGGCGATCAGAATCACCCAGGACAGACCGGCCCGGTTTCTCAGAAGGCGTAG
>DAOUYK010000070.1 GCA_030666145.1 Mycolicibacterium sp.
CCTATGGCCTCGCGGCCATGGGTGTGATGGGCTTCACAGTTCCTGTGTTGGGCCTGGTCACGGCGCCCTCGTCGGGTAGTAATGCTTGGTTTGTGCGAATGCGACCCTCGCGCAAGTCGCGCCTAAGCTCGAGCTCAAGTAGCTTGCGGTGGTTTTGAGAGCGTCTTTCAGTCAAAGATATTTCCATCCACAGCGCTAGGTGGTGACCACGTTTTACCTGTTCAAGCACAGCGCTGACGCGGGTATTCCCCCACGTAACCTTGAGCGCCGCGTTTCATCGCGCTCAAGTCTGCATAGAGCAATGCTTGGCAGATGATTCCGGTGGCCCGCTCGATTTCATCAGCTGCGCCACCATCGCGTATGCGCCCCCGAAGAGGCTTCCGGCGGCAAACGCAACCAAAACTGCGACGATTGTGAGCCAGGAGAAGGAAAGCGTTCCGTCGATCCCCCAGAGCGACGCAGTTCCCAGGCCCACCAGGGCCCCCGCCAACGACGCAGCGGCGTGCCGCCCCGAAGAAGGCCTAGGAATCGCCGCTCCGGCTGCCCCGGAGGCAAGCACGCCGGCCAGCACAAACAGCACCGTGGGCGCGGTCACTAGCAACGCAAGGGCGGCCGCCGCAACGGCAACTGCGAGCACAGTTCCGGGCGGCTCATCGACGTCACTGGCATCTGATAGCTCTCCCCGGGACTCATTTCCTGCACATCGGAATTCGCGCGATGCAATCATCACGTAATCGACGAAAATCGGAATCAGCATAAAAGTCGCTAGAACCAGCAGTATGGTCCCAGCAACTGGGGCATAGGTGAACATCATAAAGAACGGTACTCCGGGGACCAACAGAGAGCCGCCGAATACTAGCAACGCCGCAAGTTGGATTCCGAGAGTCAAGAGGATTGCCAGAACTACTCCGCTAATCTGGAATCTGCGATTGACCAGATCGATACGGCTCCTGAGCAGCGGGTCCGCGGACGAAAACGCCACGACAACAACCGCCATTGCCGCATATGTCCAAGCTGATATATCGGCTACGCGTATAGCGGGGTTGAACAAAATATCTGCATACAATGCGAAGGCAATAATAGCTATCAGCCAACTGAGCGCAAGTGATGTCCAGAAAGCTAATTTGCCTATTCGGCGCGTACCGCCGTCCTTACCAAACACCGCGACAGCTACGCCGGAAGCCGAAAGAGCAATAATTGCCACGGGTATGTAGACCCACCCGACTAATGAAAGCATATGTGCCATCAGACCGAGTAGCGCGGCCGCCATTATGACGCCCAGGAAGCTTCGGATATACCCACTCATAGAGGTCCCTAAACGCCGGGAAGCCGACGCCACGAGGTAGGCGACGGCAACCACAGACACGACACCAATGGCACGCACAAAATTAAGTCCAGGACCAGTCAGGCTGGCCATGAGCATTGCTCCGTAACCGACGCCGATCAATGCGTTTGCGGGTACTGTGATCTTTCCAGGATTGCCGGTAGTGGCCAAAATCACCATCACCAGCAGCGCCACCATCACCCCGATCGCCGTAGCGGTTCCACTAGCCATCAACTAGCTCCGCCTCAGTTTGGGCAATTGTCGGGCGCGGGGAGGCCGTCGAACCGGTCCACTATCCACTGGTGCACTTTTTCGCGTGAGTTGATCACGACGCTGCCATGATTGTCCCGCGGATACAGTTCCAACTCTGCGGTTTCCCCACTCTGGCAAATGAGCGAGAAGTAAGCAGGTGTTGCTTGACTGATCACTACCTGGTCCTCCATCCCCTGTACAAGAAGCATCGGCCGCTCAAGCGGAGCGGCGCCAGCTGTGTTTTCGTTGATTACTTGCAGAACGCGCTGACTCAATGGGAACTTTACGTAGTATTCCATTGGTTTCCTCATAAAGAAGTTTCTGAGGTCATCTGCACACAGATCCTTGATGGCATAAAGCGAATCGAGACCCTCGCGGGTGTAAATGTCATCTTTGCTAAGTTGCGGGTAGTTTTTTGTCCATGTCCATGTCGACATCACGACAAAATATGTTTGACCTGAAGGTTCCGGCCGGGTGCCTAGATATTGCATTGCCGCAGGGTTCGCAGGAATGATTGCGGGCGCGAGGGAAACCACTCCAGGAATCAGCAACTCCGGCGCGTAGTCCTTTTGTATCTGAGATGCAAAGATCACAGCCTGGCCCCCCTGGGAGTGACCCCACAGCATGGTTTTACTGCGATCTATGTCGGTACGCCAGCTTTGGACGGCACGCACTGAGTCGAGGACGTTTCTGCCCTCCGCGTCGCCGATAAGGTATGTCGGGGTTATGTCGGGCCCCATCCCTTGGTAGTCGGAGGCGACAACGGCCCAACCCTGCTTGACCAAGGGCTCGATCTTGCGGGAGAACTGTGAACCCGACGGCGTCTTGGGGTGATACGGAGCTTGGGAAACACCGCATTTCGGCGCCGCTCCCATGGTACCGTGCGCGTAGGCAATGAGCGGCCATCCGGTTTCGGGTGGTTTGCCGGCGGGCTCCGCGTACAGGCCAGATACCGGGATGTCTTGACCCTGGATTGTGGTCGAGTGGTACATAAAGCGATGTAGCTCGAAGCTCCGCGCGCGCCTTTCGTTTGCCGGCTGGTCTATCTTTTCCGTCTTGATCATTGTCCCGGGCGCCGCTGGAGGCAGGTTGTCGATATCGACGTTGTAGAAGTTAGATACCGGGGCTTCTTGGGTTACTCCGCTACCGTCCCCGGCTTCCTTCTGCGCCGGAGGAACATCGATTACGGCTGACTGCGGCGCCCATATTGCGAGTACCGCCGCCGACACGGCCACTACCAGGGCCGCCGCCAAAACTTTACTCATCGTCCACCGATTATTGAACTTTATCTGTGCAGACCACGTCCAGGAATATACCGATGCAGGCAGTTCTTGCCCGTCTAACGACGAGAATGGGAGATCCCCCAAAGTCGGCCCCCGGTGGTGGAAAGAGGAGCGCCGCGGCGTGTTCGTCGACTTCAACCAGAACGCCAAGGACCGCACCGTAGCGTCCGCCTACTCGGTGCGCGCCACCCTAGATGCCCGAGTGTCGACGCCACTGTTCTGGGATGAGGTTGCCGACTGCTGGCCTGAGGCGTTCACCATCGCCACCGTTCCGCAACGTCTCGAACAGTTCGGCGATCCCTGGGAGGGAATGGACGATGCCGCCGGTGGTCTGGAGTCACTGCTCAAACTCGCCGACCGGTTGGGGCCGGCAGAGAAGGCACCCAAGGGGGCGCGCAGGATCACGATGCCACTCATCGAGATCGCCCGCACAAAGACCAAGAACGCGGCGATGGCTGCACTACAGCAATGGCGGAATAAGTACCCGGCCGCGGCCGGAAAGCTGGAGCCTGCAGACGTACTCGTCGACGGTATGCGCGGTCCGAGCTCGATCTGGTACCGGGTCCGGATCAACCTGCAACACATCGCAGAAGATGCCCGTCCACCGCAGGAGACACTGCTGGCCGATTACAGCCCGTGGCCGACTCGAACCGGTTCGCGGCAGCAGCGGCACAACAGCTAATGCCAAGTTACCGACAACTTTGCTGATTGGGGCAAATCCAGTTCTTAACAAAGTATTAGTAGTTACTCCCAGCCGCCTTAGATTGGGTCATTACCTTCGCTTCTGTAAGGCCAACGTACTGGCCGCGTCAGCACTAGATCGAGGGAGGCTGCAATGTACGGCAATCCGACGTTCGACTGCGACGGCGCCGACATCCGGGCGCACTGCCGCCAGTTGGCCACCGTCGTGACGGTAAGAGGCGCCCTCAATGGCACCAATGTCGACCGCGCCATCGGCTACATCCGGCGCTTCATCCTCGCTGAGAAGCCCTTCGTGCTAGACACCAGCAACGTCACTTCTTTTAGCCGGGAAGCTCTTTCACTGCTGTTCACTGTTGAAGAGGTCTGCGCGGCCGCCGGCGTGGACTGGTCAATGGTCGCCAGTCGCCCCGTCGAGCTGGCACTTCGCGACGGCGGCATCGAGGTCACCGCGTGCGGCTCCGTGCCGGAAGCGCTCAATCATTTCGCCGAGGCAATGGTTGCGCGACGCCAACTACTCCCTGTTCTCACTAAGACCGCGTAAAGGATCACTGTGTTAATTGATGTTCGGTGGCTCCGATACCTCCTTCATGGGCGCCATAAGACGGTTGCAGGGCATCTCGCACTGCCTGCCAACTGACCCTTCGCCCAAGAGCACACAGCTGCTCGTCAGTTGACCCGCCACGCTCTACTGTGGCCACATGAGCGCTGTTGGCGATAGCGACCGAGTGACCAAGGCCGCCCACCGGGTGGTCAACGAACAAAACCCGCGCTCGGTGCCGATTCCCCAGTATCTCGGGGCCTGCTTCGACGCGGGATTGTCCTGGGTGCACTTCCCCGAAGGACTCGGCGGCCTCGGCGTTTCCCGCGGCCAGCAGGCCGTCGCTGATCGCATCCTGCAGGACGCGGGCGGGCCCGTGCCCTTGGCGCTGAACCCGATTGGCTACGGCATGGCCGCCCCGACGTTGCGTGAACACGCCCAGACCGACGAGATCCGAAGGTCCCTGTTGCGCCCGCTGGCAACCACCGAGGACATTTGGTGTCAATTGTTCTCCGAACCGGGCGCCGGTTCTGATGTAGCGGGCCTGGCGACCTCAGCAGTCAGTGACGGTGACAACTGGATCATCAATGGGCAGAAGGTGTGGACAAGCTTGGCCCACCGCGCGCGTTGGGGTCTGCTGCTCGCCCGTACCGACCCCAACGTGCCCAAACATCGGGGGCTGACCTACTTCGTTCTCGACATGCATGCCGACGGCGTCCAGACCCGTCCGCTCCGACAGTTGACCGGACACGCCGAGTTCAACGAGGTCTACATCACCGATGCACGCATTCCCGACACGTCCCGGCTGGGCGCTGTCGGCGAAGGTTGGCGCGTCGCGATGACGACGCTGATGAACGAACGAAGCGCGCTCGGCGGCAGCGGCAGCAGGCGCGGCGCAGGCACCATCGGCGACGCGGTAGCACTGTGGGCCTCACGCCCAGACCTGCACACACCTGTTCTGCGGGATCGCCTCACTGTCCTGTGGCTGCGCGCCGAGGCACAACGCCTGACCGCAGAACGGTCCCGGTCAATGGCGACCGTCGGCGGTCCCGGCCCAGAAGGTTCAATCGGCAAGCTCGTCGGTGCCGAGCTCAACCAGCACATCTACGAGTTCTGCATGGACTTCCTCGGCCCGGAGGGGCTTCTCTACGACACCTACAAGATGCCGGTCCAAGGACCAGACCGCGAAGCAGAGGACTGGCGCGGCCCGGTCCAGCAGAGGTTCCTGCGCAGCAGGGCTAACACCATCGAGGGCGGCACATCCGAAGTGATGCGCAACATCCTCGCCGAACGGGTGCTCGGTCTGCCCGGCGACCTACGCGCCGACGCCGGAATGCCGTGGAAGGAGATACCCCGTGGTTGAGAAGCTTGCGGATCAGCCCGACAACTCCGCTGAGAAGCTTACGGATCAGCCCACACACAGCGCTGAGTTCATGTTCACCGATGAGCAGCGCCAGTTGCGCGCGGCTGTTAAGGCCTTCTGCGCTGAATACGCAGACGAGAGCTCGGTGCGCACCTCAATGGAATCGGACCCGCCGTTCGACACCACAGTGTGGGCCCGGCTGGGATCCGAGCTGGGCGTATTGGGGTTGTCGGTGCCCGAGACTCAGGGCGGTGCCGGCGGCACCCTGGTCGACCAAGCTGTCGCCATCGAGGAGCTGGGCGCCGCGCTAGCTTGCGGACCGCTATTCGGCACCGTGTACCTCGCCATTCCCGCACTGGTCGCAGCCTCGGCAGGCGACGATACTTTGGCTCAACTGGTCGACGGCACCCGCACGGCTGCGTTTGCCGTCCCCATCGTGGCCGGCGAGTACGACGCCGGGGCGGTCGCGGTTGATGCCGCACCGACGGACCAGGGCTGGGCATTGGCCGGCACCATCGCACGGGTAGTCGATGCGGGCGCGGCCGACAGCCTGCTAGTCGCCGCCAACGGCCCTGATGGCACCGGGCTTTACTTTGTGGATGCGGACAGCCCCGCAGTCAAACGTGTTTCACTGACAACGCTGGACCTAACCCGACCCCAGGCCAACATCGAACTTGCCGATGCTCCCGCACGGCTCGTCGCTGGCGCGGACGACGCCGACCGGGTGATCACCCAGGCATTGCATGTCGGTTCGGCGTTGCTGGCTGTGGAACAGGTGGGCGCGGCGCAGCATCTGCTCGACCTGTCGGTCGAGTACGCAAAAAGCCGGCTTCAGTTCGGCAGGCCGATCGGATCGTTTCAAGCGGTCAAGCATCGGCTCGCCGACGGCCTCGTAGCCCTGGAACACGCGAGATCGACGGCCTACCACGCGATTTGGGCGCTGACGGACGGCACGGGAGACCCACTCGATCCGGCGCTGGCGGTCAACATCGCGCAGGCAACGTGCTCGGCGACCTTTACCCAGATCGCGACCGACACTATCCAGGTCCACGGCGGGATCGGTTTCACCTGGGAGCACCAGGCACACTTGTACTACAAACGGGCCTACACCGACGCCGCGCTGCTGGGCACAGCCGAGCAGCACCGGGCTCGGGTGGCCGGGCTGGTGCTAGGCATCCCCACCAAGGACCCCCCGCGCGTTGCCACCGGAACTCCGAGCTGATTCGGTACTTGCCGCGAACACACCGGTGCTGACCGTCCGCGTTATGACGCACCTCCGCGCTGGCCGCTGGCTTAGACTGCGGACCGATGGAGGACGACCGTTCCCCGAAGTTCGCCGACGCCGGCAACTGCGCTGCGCAGTCCGTCGACGCCGACGACCACGCCCCACAGTCCGTCAGCGCCGCCGACCGCGCCGTGCAGTTCATCGGCGCCGGCCCCGGTGCCGCGGATCTGCTCACGGTTCGGGCTGCCCGGACGCTCAGCGACGCCGAGACCGTCCTATATCCCGGAAGCTACCTGGACGCAGATGTCCTGGCCAACTGCTCACCGGACGCGGAGCTGATCGATACCGAAGATCTCGACCTGGACGCTATCGTCGAGCACCTGATCGACGGCCACCAGGCCTGTCGGCGGGTAGTGCGGCTGGTGTCGGGAGATCCGTCGGTGTATTCAGCGGTCTCCGAGCAGACCCACCGCCTCGATGCCGCCGGAGTGCCGTGGTCGGTGATACCGGGTGTGCCGGCCTACGCCGCCGCAGCAGCGTGTGTTGGCCGTGAATTGACCGTTCCGCTAGTCGCCCAGTCCGTGGTGTTGACCCGCACCCAGCAACGCTCGACCGCGATGCCGGATACGGAATCGCTGAAGACATTCGCCGCGACCCACTCGACACTGGTGCTGCACCTAGCCATCACTCGTACCCGCGAGCTTATGGCTGAGCTGGTGCCCGAATACGGACCGGACTGCCCGGTGGTCGTGGTGTATCGGGCTTCCCAACCGCAGGAAAAAGTCCTGCGTGGCACGGTGGCCGACATCGCCGATGCGGTCGAGGCGGCCGGGCTGCGCCAGGCGGCGGTGATCCTGGTGGGCAGGGCTCTCACCGGCCAGCCGAACCCGGACGCCGGGCAAAGCTACCTCTACGATCCGGCGCGCGATCGTTCCGCTAAGAGCACCGAGGGGTTGCGATGAGTTCCTGCTCGAAGAGATCGACTTTTTGCAGAAGAAGTTCGAGAGCAGCCCTGCAAAAAGTCGATGTCCAAGTGCGCCGCGTGGCGGGCACGCGATGAGGGCCTTCGAATCGCCCGCCAGTAGCGCACTCTACGACGTCATCAACCGTCGCCGCGACACCCGAGCCGAGTTCACCGGCGAGCCGATCCCCCCGAAGGTGCTCGAACGGATGCTGCTGGCCGCGCACGCTGCCCCATCAGTTGGAATGTCTCAGCCGTGGGATTTTGTTTTGGTGCGCTCACCCGACACGCTACGGGCGTTTCGCGACCATGTGGCGCACGAGCGCGAGGTGTTCGGCGCAACCCTAACGGGTGAGCGTGCCGATACTTTTTCGCGAATCAAGATCGAGGGTATCTGCGAATCCGGGCTCGGCATCGTGGTTGGTTCCGACCCAACCCGTGGCGGGCCGCAGGTCCTGGGTCGACATGCCATCCCCGATGCAGGACTGTACTCGGTGGTCTGCGCGATCCAGAACCTTTGGCTGGCAGCAACTGTCGAGGGCCTCGGGGTTGGCTGGGTGTCCTTCTACCGCGAGGACTTTCTCCGGGACTTGGTAGCGATGCCCCCGCATGTCCGCCCGGTCGCGTGGCTCTGCGTCGGCCCCGTCGTCGACCTTCCCGAGATCCCGGACCTTGAACGCCACGGCTGGCGCAGCCGCTCCTCGCTGGCCACCGTCTTGCATGAGGAGCGCTACCGTCGGCGCTGATCGTCAGATCCTGAGGACCCGGCCCGCGATCACCAGATGCACTTCGTCGCACACGGCTGCGACCCGCTGGTTGACGATGCCGAGCTGGTCGCGAAAGAGCATCCCCGATCGGTGCGCGGGCACCACACCCAGGCCGACCTCGTTGGTCACCACGACCGCGTCGGGTGCTGCATTGAGGGCGTCGCACAGGGCGTCGATCCGCTCGGTCACTGCATCGCGCACTTCCGGGTAGGCCATCTCCCACAGCTGCCCGTCGTCCATCATGGCTACCAACCAAGTGCCCAGGCAGTCTAGGAGCACCGCGCCCCCGGTCTCGGCCAGCGCGGTTGCCACGTCCGCGGTCTCCACCGTCGTCCATTTCGCCGGCCGGTCGGCACGATGTCGCGCGACCCGCGCATCCCAGTCTGGATCACTGCCGTCGGCGGGCCGGCCGGGCGCAATGTAGGTCACGGCGTCGGCTCCGTTCAGAAGCCCCTCCGCGTGCCGCGACTTGCCGGACCGGACGCCACCGGTGACTAGGATCCTCACCCCGACATCGTAGTGAGGGACCGCACCCAGTCCATCGCCTCACCGACCGTGTGAACCGTTGGCACCTCGGATACCGTCGCAGGGCGACGCACGATCACGATCGGGACGCCGAGGTGCTCGGCGGCCAGCATCTTCGCCCAGGTGTACTCGCCGCCCGAATCCTTGGTGACCAGCACGTCGGCGCGATGCTCGCGCATCAGTGTCACCTCGTCGGCAAGCGCGAAGGGGCCCCGGCTGTTCAACAGCCGCCAACCCGCGGGAAGCTTCACCTCGGGGGTGTCCACCACGCGTGCCAGCACGGCTCGCTCACCCAGTTCCTGGACGAACCGGATTAGTTCCTGGCGCCCCACGGTCAGGAAGGGTCGCTGTCCCAGTTGCGCTGTGGCTGCGGCGGCGTCCTCATGGGAGTCCACCCAGCGCCAGGACTCGCGCGACCGATCCGCCCAACCCGGTCGTTCCAGCCGCAGCAACGGCCGGCCTGGATCTACCGTCGTGCAGGCCGCGGCGGCGTTGGCCGAAATATTTTGGGCGAACGGATGTGTCGCATCGATGACGGTGTCGTAGTCGACCAGTGCCGACAGCAGCCCGCCCAGGCCGCCGAAGCCGCCGACTCGCAGGCCACCGACGGGCAGTCGCGGGTCCGCGACCCGCCCCGCGAGCGACGTCGTCACTTCGATGCCAGCGCCGGTCAGCAATTCGGCGAGCGTTCGGGCTTCTGAGGTGCCGCCGAGCAGCAGGACTCTCATCAGGGGGCGCCCGGCGGCAGGAACGGCAGACCCGGCGGGGGGCCGCCCCCTACGAGTTCACCGAGAGCATCAACGTCGAGACATTTCTCGATGAGGTCGCCCAATAGTTCGAGGCGTTGCTCGCGGGCGCGTGGGAACGAGACAGCAGAAGGGTCGAGCCCCAGCGTCTCCTGGAGGAATCGTGCCCGTAGGTCGTCGCCTTCGAATGCGCCGTGCCACATGGTGCCGAAAATCTGGCCGGCCCGTGCGCCACCGAGAAATTCCTCTACGCCCGGTCCGGGGGTAACGCGCCCATGATGGATCTCATATCCAGCGGACGGTACGCCGTGCCATTGCCCTTCGGACAACCGAAGTGTCTTGGCGGCAACGAAATTCGTCTCGACATCGAGAAGACCTAGGCCGTCGACCTCGCCGTCCGCGCCTTCGATTCCGGCGGAATCGACGACCGTGCGGCCCAGCATCTGGAAGCCGCCGCAGATGCCGAGCACCGGCCTCCCGGCGGCAGCGTGGGCCACCACAGCGCGGTCCAGCCCGCGTGACCGCAGCCAGCCCAAGTCGGCGATCGTCGCGCGGGTGCCCGGCAACACGACCAGATCTGCGTCGACGAAATCATCAGGGCGGGAAGCGAACACGACGTCAAGATCGGGCTCGAGACCGAGCGCGTCGACGTCGGTGAAGTTGCTGATGTGGGGCAGTCGCACTACCGCGACCCGGAGCGCACCCGCGCTCGGCGAACGCCGCCCCTGGAGGCCCAGACCGTCCTCGGAGTCCAGCCAGACATCGGGGTGCCAGGGCAGCGTGCCGTAGACCCGCCTGCCGGTAATCCGCTCCAGATCACGCAGCCCGGGCGCGAGGAGGTTCGGGTCTCCGCGAAATTTGTTCACCACGAATCCTGCAATCAGCGCCTGGTCCGCCGGCGACAGCAGCGCGACGGTGCCAAAGAAAGCCGCGAACACACCCCCACGATCGATGTCGCCGACGACGACGGTCGGTAGACCGGCGTGTCGCGCAAGCCCAAGATTGACGTAATCACCAGCCCGGAGGTTGATCTCGGCTGGGCTGCCCGCGCCTTCGGCGACGACTATCTTGTAGCGCGACGCTAGGTCGCCGTAGGCGGCGTGGGCGGCCGCGGCCAGCGCCTGTCGCCCCTGCAGCCAATCTGATGAGGACACTTCGCCCCAAGGCTGTCCCATCAGCACCACGTGGCTGCGCTGGTCGCTGCCGGGCTTGAGCAGTACCGGGTTCATTGCGGCCTCCGGGGTCGCCCGCGCCGCCTGCGCCTGCACCCATTGGGCCCGCCCGATCTCGACTCCGACACCGTCGGGCCCCATGCAGACCACCGAGTTGTTGGACATGTTCTGCGCCTTGTAGGGAGCCACCTTTACGCCGCGGCGGGCTAGGGCGCGACACAGGCCGGTGACGACGACGCTCTTACCGGCGTCGCTCGTCGTACCCGCGACCAACAAGCCCGCCATCAGGTCTTTCTGAGCAGGAAGATGTCCATTACCCAGCCGTCCCGAGCCGCGGCATCCGCACGCGCATCGGCGATGTCGGGCAGCACATCGCCGACGCGTCCATTGACGAGCCGTTCCCCGGCTGCCCCGAGGTTCGCGCCCCACCACATCGTCCAGTCATCGAGGCCGGTGAAGTCCACCCGCGCTGTAGGCGGATTGAGCATCGCGACAATGTTGTCCAGGCCGGCGGCGACTGCGTCCTGCAGCCGGCGGCCAGTGGTCACGTGAACCGGGCGGCCGACCTCGTGCAGCACAATGCGATGCCGGGCGGCGAGCAACTGCGGCGCGCTGATTCCGGGAAGGACGTCGAAGTCCAGGTCGACTGATTTGGGCTTCAAGAGTTCGCGCACCTTCTCGACAACCCGGATGGTCGAGTCGTACAGCGACGGATCGCCCCAGACGAGGATGGCCGCAGTGCCGGCACGCTGCCCCAGCACGGCCGCGTAGCCGGCGGCGCGTGCACCGTGCCAGTCGGTCACCGCGGACTCATAGTCACCCGCGTTCAATGCAGCGGACCGGTCCCTCGGTGGGTCTCGTACCGCGACGACCTCAAGCGGGCCGTTCGGGCCTGGGTGCGCCCCCACAATGTCGCGCCGCAGCGCAAGCAGATGGTCGTCGTCGGTTTTTTCGGCCGCCAGGACATAATCGGCGGTGCGCAGCGCTATTGAGACCTCGGGTGTGACGTGCTGAGGGCCCATGCCGACACCGAGGATTCGGACCTTCACCGGCGCGACCATCTCGGCGATCCTAGCTTCCGCGGTTCAACGGCTGAGACGCAGACCCGCAGCTGTCCCCCTGACCGACTCGGGTGACATCGAAGCTATCCAGCTTCCAACACTGGCAGTACAGCGGCACATCGAGCTGCTGCTCAGCGAGGGTGCCCCCAGGTCGTCAAGAAAGGCGAACCCGTATCGCGTTGGCTGACCGCTGCCAGCGCAATAGCGCTTCGAAGTGGCTAGATACAGCCGTTAGCGCAGACGTCGGCCGGACGCCCATAGTCGGGGTCGGGGTCGGGTGCGCTCGGCATCTGAGGAACCGGCTGGCCGGCAAGGGTCGCTGGACCCTCGGTGAGGTCGATGCTGTGGTCGAGATCTGGCGCCATCGGCACAAACTGACAGAGGAAGGTAATCGCGAGCTGGCACGGGTCATCGGTCGTGAAAGCACCGGCGGGCGCAGCCATACCAAGGGCCAGAGCGCTTGCCCCAACGGCGGCGGCAACCGCCTTCCTCACCCTGCTCATTACGGCCCTCCCACGGACGTGCGCCACCTGAATAACGCCGAAGCTTAGCCCACTGCCCGCGGCTGCGATGGCGTTCGGTCCGACGTAACGGCGCTGTCAATGCGATTCGACGCCGCGCCGGCTCCACCACGGCCTCCGGATGCCCGACCAACCGGAGGGAGATGATCGAGCTGTCAGGCCCCCACTGCACCCGTGAGTGGGATAATCCGTTGAAGAAAACTGCATCTCGGCATGCGTGCGGCCACCGGATGTTCGACT
>DAOUYK010000035.1 GCA_030666145.1 Mycolicibacterium sp.
GGCGGGAAACAACCGGCTTTCGCTGGTGGTTCATACTGAAAAGGCGTTGACTTAGTTGTTCCGTGGCGTTTCGTGGTTAAGTCCCTGGAACCGGCAAGGGTGGTGAAGATGACGAGGCTGGATTCGGTCGAGCGGGCTGTGGCCGACATCGGCGCAGGCAAGGCCGTGGTCGTCATCGACGACGAGGACCGTGAGAATGAAGGCGACCTTATCTTCGCCGCCGAGAAGGCCACGCCCGAACTTGTCGCGTTCATGGTCCGCTACACCTCGGGCTACTTGTGCGTGCCGCTCGACGGCGATGTCTGCGACCGGCTCGGCCTGTTGCCGATGTATGCGGTCAATCAGGACAAGCATGGCACCGCCTACACTGTCACCGTCGATGCGAAAAGAGGTGTCGGAACTGGTATTTCGGCATCTGACCGCTCAACGACGATGCGGCTTTTAGCAGATCCGGCCAGCACAGCCGACGAGTTCACCAAGCCGGGTCACGTGGTGCCGTTGCGCGCTAAGGACGGTGGCGTGCTGCGTCGTCCCGGTCACACCGAGGCTGCGGTGGACTTGGCCCGTTTGGCGGGTCTGCAGCCCGCGGGCGCGATCTGCGAGATCGTCAGCCAAAAGGACGAAGGGGATATGGCGCAGACCGACGAGCTGCGGATATTCGCAGACGAGCACGGTCTGGCCCTGATTTCGATCGCCGATCTCATCGAGTGGCGGCGCAAGCACGAGAAGCAGATCGAGCGTGTTGCCGAAGCCCGCATCCCAACCCGTCACGGTGAGTTCCGGGCGGTTGGATTCACCAGCATCTATGACGAGGTCGAGCACGTAGCTTTGGCCCGCGGCGACGTCGCCGGCCCCCGGGGCGATGGCCATGACGTACTGGTGCGGGTGCACTCCGAATGCCTGACAGGTGACGTGTTCGGTTCGCGGCGTTGCGACTGTGGTCCGCAGCTCGACGCGGCGCTGGCGATGGTGGCGCGCGAAGGCCGCGGAGTGGTGCTTTATATGCGCGGCCACGAGGGGCGCGGTATCGGCCTGATTCACAAGCTGCAGGCATACCAACTCCAGGACGCCGGTGATGACACTGTCGATGCCAACCTCAAGCTGGGGCTGCCGGCCGATGCTCGCGACTATGGGATCGGCGCGCAGATCCTCTTCGACCTCGGTGTCCGATCGATGCGACTTCTGACCAACAACCCGGCCAAACGGGTCGGCCTGGACGGCTACGGGCTGCATATCATCGAGCGCGTGGCGCTGCCGGTGCGCGCGAACGCCGAGAACATCCGTTACCTGATGACCAAACGTGACCGAATGGGTCACGACCTTGTCGGCCTAGAGGACTACGACGAGGCACTCCCCGGAGAGTTTGGCGGCGCGGTGTGAGTCGCGCGGCAGGAGTCCCCGAGTTGCCCACGATCGACGCCTCTGGCATCACGCTGGGCATCGTGGCCAGCACGTGGCACGAGGCGATCTGCGATGCGCTGCTCGAGGGTGCCAGACGGACCGCGGCGGCAGCTGGGATTGCAGACCCGACGGTCGTGCGGGTCCTGGGAGCCATCGAAATCCCGGTGGTGGCCCAGGCGCTGGCGAGGACCCACGACGCCGTGGTAGCGCTCGGTGTGGTGATCCGCGGTGAGACACCGCATTTCGACTACGTTTGTGACGCGGTCACGCAGGGGCTGACCAGGGTTTCACTCGATACGTCCAGGCCCGTTGCCAACGGGGTGCTAACCACGAATACCGAACACCAGGCGCTGGATCGGGCTGGGCTGCCGACCTCGACGGAGGACAAGGGCGCTCAGGCGGTGGCTGCGGCGCTGTCTACGGCGCGTCAGCTGCGTCAGCTGCAGTCATGAGCGCAGGAGAGAAAAACAGCTGGGACATTCAGGTCGGGCCTTACCTGACACCGATTTTCGCTTACGGCGCGGCGGTGCTGATCCTCGCCGCGCACGTGTTCGTCGGTGCATTGCTCAAGGAATCCTCCACCGGAGTGATCTTCCAAACTGCCGACCAGGTGGCGATTGCGATGCTGGGAGCGGTCATCGCGGCTTTCCTGTGCCTGTTCGCGAGACCTCGCCTTCGGGTAGGGCCGTCCGGAGTCGCAGTGCGAAACCTGTTCGGCTACAAGCTATTTCCGTGGAGCCAGGTTCTCGGAGTGTCCTTCCCGCCAGGAGCCCGGTGGGCGCGACTCGACCTGCCCGACGACGAGTACATCGCAGTTATGGCGATACAGGCCGTGGACAAGGGTCGTGCCGTGGAGTCGATGGAACGGGTTCGGGCTGTGCTGCGACGCTACCAGACCGACATCGACTCAAGTCATCCATGAGGGCAACTTCGCGGGGGCACTCTGCTGAGCGGAACGGCCAGCGACCTCCAGGACCAAAGCCGGCAGCGGGTACGCAGCAGTTCGGAGACGGGCAGCGCACTACTCGGCGGTCGTCGAGCCGCCGCGTCAGGCCAGAGCAGTAACCTGGGTCCGTGCCCGATCCAGCGACCTACCGACCTGCTCCGGGGTCGATTCCCATCGAACCGGGTGTCTACCGATTCCGGGATCAACACGGCCGGGTCATCTATGTCGGCAAGGCCAAGAGCCTGCGCAGCCGGCTCAACTCCTACTTCGCTGACGTCTCCGGTCTGGCGCCGCGGACCCGGCAGATGGTGATGACCGCCGTCGGGGTCGAGTGGACGGTTGTCAACACCGAAGTCGAAGCACTGCAGCTCGAGTACAATTGGATCAAGGAGTTCGACCCACGTTTCAATATCCGGTACCGAGACGATAAGTCTTATCCAGTACTGGCGGTCACGCTCAACGAGGAGTATCCGCGGCTGATGGTCTATCGCGGACCGCGTCGCAAAGGGGTGCGCTACTTCGGTCCGTACGCCCATGCCTGGGCGATCCGCGAAACACTGGACTTGCTGACCCGGGTGTTTCCGGCCCGCACATGCTCGGTGGGAGTGTTCAAGCGGCATAGTCAGATTGATCGGCCTTGCCTTCTCGGGTACATCGACAAGTGCTCGGCGCCGTGTATCGGCCGGGTCAGCGCGGAAGAGCACAGACGTATCGTGGGCGACTTCTGCGACTTCCTCGCCGGCAAAACCGATCGGCTGGTCCGTGACATGGAACAACAGATGAACGATGCCGCCACGCAATTGGAATTCGAGCGGGCTGCGAGATTACGCGACAACATTTCTGCAATGCGGCGGACGTTGGAGAAGCAGGCGGTGGTTCTTGGTGACGGCACTGACGCCGACGTCGTGGCCTTCGCCGACGACGAACTGGAAGCGGCAGTCCAGGTGTTCCATGTACGGGGCGGGCGCGTCCGCGGACAACGCGGTTGGATCATCGAAAAGTCGGGCGAGCCAGGCCAATCCACCCAGGAGTATCTGGTCGAGCAGTTTCTGACGCAGTTCTACGGCGACCAGGCCGAGCTTGGGGCCGCGGGCGACGAGGCGACCAACCCGGTGCCGCGTCACGTGTTAGTCCCGGTGCTTCCTGGAAACGCCGAAGAGCTGCAGATCTGGCTTGCTCAGCTGAGGGGCTGGCAGGTGACGCTGCGGGTACCGCGGCACGGGGACAAGCGGGCACTGGCTGACACGGTTCAGCGCAACGCCCAGGACGCGCTGGCCCAACACAAGTTGAAACGTGCGGGTGACTTCACCGCGAGGAGCTCTGCGCTGCAGAGCATTCAGCACGCGCTGGACCTAGAAGATGCCCCCTTACGCATCGAGTGTGTCGATATCAGCCATGTACAGGGCACCGATGTCGTGGCATCGCTGGTGGTGTTCGAGGATGGACTGCCCCGAAAGGCCGATTATCGGCACTATTCGATTAGGGATGCGGCCGGCGACGGCCGGTCGGACGACGTCGCCTCGATCGCCGAGGTGACGCGGCGGCGGTTCCACCGCCACCTGCACGAACTCCAGCATGCCGGTGAAGATACCCACCGGCAGAGATTCGCCTACCCGCCCAATCTGTTCGTCGTCGACGGCGGAGCCCCCCAGGTCAATGCAGCAGCCGCAGTTCTCGAGGATCTGGGTATCTCTGATATCGCGGTGATCGGGCTAGCCAAGCGGCTGGAGGAGGTGTGGGTGCCCGCACGCGACGAATCGGTGCAGGAACCGGTGATTCTGCCGCGCAACAGCGACGGACTGTATCTGCTTCAACGTGTTCGTGATGAAGCCCACCGGTTCGCTGTCACTTACCACCGCAGCAAACGTTCCAAAAGAATGACCGCCTCGGCCCTGGATTCGATTCGGGGGTTGGGTGAGCATCGCCGCAGGGCCCTGGTCACCCACTTCGGATCGCTGGCCAGGTTGAAGCAAGCTAGCGTTGAGGAAATCACTGCGCTGCCGGGTATCGGCACCGCGACTGCGCGCGCCGTCCTTGAGGCACTGGGGCCGTCGACAGGCGAGGCGGCCGACCCCGCCCCCTCGACTGCCGCCGACTCCATCGGCGCTTCGGAAGTCGCTTCGGAAGTCGCTTCGGAAGTCGATTTGGAAGCGCCCGCTCCCGTTATCGGCAATGATCAGAGCAGGATGTCGGGATGACGGACCAGGGAATGCACGACGAACTGCATGGGGGTGGCGGCGTCGCCGGCAACGAGAAACAACTGAAATCCGATGACATCGACGTAGTGCTCGTCACGGGTCTGTCCGGCGCAGGCCGGGCAACCGCGGCCAGGGTGCTCGAAGATCTCGGCTGGTATGTCGCTGACAACCTGCCGCCCGAGCTGATCGCGCGGATGGTCGACCTGGGCCTTGACGCGGGTTCGCGCATCACCCAACTCGCGTTGGTGATGGACGTACGATCCCGAGGCTTCACCGGCGACCTGGACTCCGTGCGCAGGGAGCTGGCGACCCGCAACATTGCGCCGCGGGTGCTGTTCCTGGAGGCTTCCGACGACATCCTGGTACGTCGCTACGAGCAGAACCGGCGAAGCCATCCGCTGCAGGGCAACCAGACCCTGGCCGAAGGCATCGCCGCAGAACGGCAGACACTGGCGCCGGTGCGCGCCGCCGCCGACCTGGTGATCGATACGTCGGCACTGTCGGTTCATGCGTTGCGGGACAGCATCGAACGCGCATTCGGTAGTGAAACCGTCGCGCACACCAACGTCACCGTTGAATCTTTCGGGTACAAGTACGGACTGCCGATGGACGCCGACATAGTGATGGACGTCCGGTTCCTGCCCAACCCGCACTGGGTCGACAGTCTGCGCCCGCACAGCGGGCAGCATCCCGAGGTCCGTGACTACGTCCTCGGCCAACCGGGTGCCGTCGAGTTCCTCGACTCGTACCATCGTCTGTTGGGTGTCGTGATTGACGGATACCGCCGGGAGGGGAAGCGATATATGACCGTCGCCATCGGGTGCACCGGCGGCAAGCATCGCAGTGTGGCGATGGCCGAGGCACTCGCGGATCGCCTGCAGGGCGGCGCAGCATTGACGGTGCGGGTGCTGCACCGAGATCTGGGTCGCGAATGAGCCCACGCATCGTCGCGCTCGGCGGTGGCCACGGGCTCTATGCCACCCTTTCGGCGGCTCGCCGGATCACCCCGCACGTCACCGCCGTCGTCACGGTCGCCGACGATGGCGGTTCGTCTGGCCGGCTGCGTGGCGAATTGGATATCGTGCCACCCGGGGATCTCCGAATGGCCTTGGCGGCGTTAGCTTCCGACAGCCCACAGGGCAGACTATGGGCAACGATCATTCAGCATCGATTTGGTGGCAGCGGCGCGCTGGCGGGCCACCCGATCGGTAACCTGATCCTGGCCGGACTCAACGAAGTGCTAGCCGATCCGATAGCGGCGCTCGACGAACTGGGCCGGGTGCTGGGCGTCATGGGCCGGGTATTGCCGATGAGCCCGGTCGGGCTCGGTATCGAGGCCGATGTCGGGGGCCTGGAATCCGACCCCCGGCTCAGTCGCGTGATCCGTGGTCAGGTCGCGATCGCGACCACCGTGGGCAAGGTGCGCAGGGTACGGCTATTGCCGAGCGATCCGCCCGCGACCCGGCAGGCGGTCGACGCGATCATGAACGCCGACCTGGTCGTGCTCGGACCGGGTTCGTGGTTTACCAGCGTGATCCCGCACGTCCTGGTGCCAGAGCTCGCGGTCGCGCTGCGAACGAGTACCGCGCGTCGTGCGTTGGTGCTCAACCTGGTTGCCGAGCCGGGGGAGACGGCTGGTTTCTCGGCCGAACGCCACATTCACGTGCTGGCTCAGCATGCGCCGAATTTCACTATGCACGAGATCATCGTGGACTTGAGCCGGGTGCCGAGCGACCGTGAACGGGAGCAGTTGTGTCGGACGGCCAAGATCCTCGACGCTGGTGTGGAATTTGTTGAGGTTTGCAGACCTGGTACACCATTACATGACCCGGCGATGCTGGCCGCGGCACTGGAAGGGGTTCTCAGGAGCGCGACGGCGCCGACCGGCGCTACCCGGGCGACACCGCCGGCGGCGCCCGCACCGACAGCGAATGGACCGAGAGGTGACGACCCGTGGCGATGACTGCCGAGGTCAAGGACGAGCTCAGCCGGTTGACGGTCAGTTCGGTGAGCGCACGCCGTGCCGAGGTGGCTTCCCTGCTGCGTTTCGCCGGCGGGCTGCACATCGTGTCCGGGCGGGTAGTGGTCGAGGCTGAGGTAGACCTGGGAGTCATCGCGCGTCGGCTACGTAAGGACATCTACGAGCTGTACGGCTACAACGCAGTGGTCCATGTGCTGTCGGCGACCGGCATCCGCAAGAACACGCGGTACTTGGTGCGGGTCGCCAAAGATGGCGAGGCGCTCGCGCGGCAGACCGGCCTACTCGACTTGCGTGGCCGACCGGTGCGCGGCCTACCCGCTCAGGTGGTCGGTGGCAGCGTCGCCGACGCCGAGGCTGCCTGGCGGGGGGCGTTTCTGGCGCACGGGTCGCTCACCGAGCCAGGGCGGTCCTCGGCGCTCGAGGTCAGCTGCCCGGGCCCGGAGGCCGCACTGGCGCTCGTCGGCGCGGCCCGTCGCCTTGGCGTCAGTGCAAAGTCCCGCGAGGTACGTGGCAGTGACCGGGTTGTGGTCCGTGACGGCGAGGCGATCGGTGCGCTGCTGACCCGGATGGGCGCGCAGGACATTCGGCTGGCTTGGGAAGAGCGACGGATGCGCCGGGAGGTGCGGGCGACCGCGAACCGGCTGGCGAACTTCGACGACGCCAACCTGCGTCGCTCGGCGCGGGCAGCGGTGGCTGCAGCGGCCCGAGTGGAACGTGCGTTGGCAATACTCGGTGATTCGGTGCCCGACCATCTGGCGGCCGCCGGCAGCCTACGTGTCACCCACCGGCAGGCATCACTGGAGGAACTCGGCCGGCTGGCTGATCCGCCGATGACTAAAGATGCTGTGGCAGGGCGTATTCGGCGTCTACTGTCGATGGCTGACCGTAAAGCCAAACAGGACGGTGTCCCCGACACAGAGTCGGCCGTGACTCCGGATCTCCTAGAAGACGCCTGATCGTGGGGGTCGGCCTCAGAGTGGGGACGGCCTATCCGAACCCACCGTTCAACGCGATGCCGGGTGGCACTGGCCTCGACATCGAGCTGATGACCGAACTCGCCGGAGCGCTTGGGGAGTCCGTTGAGTTCGTCGCCTATGAGGGCGTGAATTTTGACGGCATTTTCGACCGGCTGGCAGCCGGTGACTATGACTGCGTCGCTGCGGGTGCGACCATGACACCGGGCCGCGAACACACGGCGCAATTCCTTACGCCTTACCTGATCTCGGGGCAGGCGCTGGCTGTGGACACCGGTCGGTTCCCGCACGTGCACTCGATCGACGATCTAGACGGTTTGACCATCGGGGTGCAGCGCGGCAATACCAGTGAGCAGGTTGCCGAGCGATTTGTTGACGAAGGTAAGGCTGCGCGGCTACTCGTCTACGACAACGGCGCTATCGGCACGGCCATCGCCCACCTCAGCACCGGCGAGTGCGATGCGGCGATGATGGTGGATCCCGTGCTGACCGAGCTCGTCAAGTTGGCATACAGGGCTAGCCCAGGTGTTCAGGTGGTGCAGCGCGGCCTCTCGGTGGAGCACATCGCGATCGCGGTGGCGGTCGCTGACCAGGTGCTTGCCAGCAGGTTGCAGATTGCTCAGGCTGCGTTGGAGGAGGCCGGCACGCTACAGCGCATCCGCCGCACATGGCTGGGCAAGCCATATGTCGACCAGAGCGTGCAGGCACTCTAGCGCCGGTGTGGCCAGGCCGCGTACGCCGAGACGGCCAACCACTAGGCTGGGCGCCGAGCGGTGCCGAAGACCGCAGGGACCGCGCGGCGCAGTTGAACAGATACTCGTAGTTGAGCAGATACAGAGGAGACAGACGTGACGATCCGGGTAGGCGTCAACGGCTTCGGCCGCATCGGGCGCAACTTCTTCCGCGCGCTGGACGTGCAGAAGGCCGAAGGCAAGAACATTGACATCGAGATAGTGGCTGTCAACGACCTCACCGACAACGCCGCCCTGGCGCACCTCCTCAAGTTCGACTCGATCCTGGGGCGGCTGCCCTACGAGGTCAGCCTCGAAGGTGAGGACACCATCGTCGTCGGCAACCAGAAGATCAAAGCGCTCGCGGTCAAGGAGGGACCGGCCGCCCTACCGTGGGGCGATCTCGGCGTCGATGTGGTGGTCGAATCCACCGGCATCTTCAACGACGCGCGCGCGAAGGGGCACCTCGAGGCCGGCGCCAAGAAGGTGATCATCTCCGCGCCCGCCACCGACGAGGACATCACCATTGTCATCGGAGTCAACGATGACAAGTACGACGGCAGCCAGAACATCATCTCCAATGCCTCGTGCACCACGAACTGCCTGGGGCCGATGGCCAAGGTCGTCCACGACGAGTTCGGCATCGTCAGGGGTCTGATGACCACGATCCACGCCTACACCGGGGACCAGAACCTACAGGATGGCCCGCACAAAGACCTGCGCCGGGCCCGGGCCGCCGCAGTGAACATCGTGCCGACCTCCACCGGTGCCGCCAAGGCCATCGGTCTGGTGATGCCCGAGTTGAAGGGCAAGCTGGACGGCTACGCGCTGCGGGTGCCGATCCCCACCGGCTCGATCACCGACCTCACCGTGGAGCTGGCCAAGCCCGCAGGCGTCGACGAGATCAACGCCGCGCTCAAGGCCGCCGCGGAGGGCAAGTTCAAAGGCATCCTAAAGTACTACGACGCCCCGATCGTGTCGAGCGACATCGTCACCGACCCGCACAGCTCGATCTTCGATTCCGGCTTGACGAAAGTCATCGATGATCAGGCCAAGGTCGTTTCCTGGTACGACAACGAGTGGGGCTACTCCAACCGCCTGGTCGACCTGGTCGACCTGGTCGGCAAGTCGCTGTAGATCCGATGGCTTCCTCGTCCATAAAATCACTCGATGAGCTTCTGTCCGAGGGGGTAGCGGGTCGTGGCGTGCTGGTGCGCTCCGACTTGAACGTCCCGCTGGACGACGATGGCAACATCACCGACCCGGGCCGGATCAGCGCATCAGTGCCGACACTGCAGGCGCTGAGTGACGCTGGGGCGAAGGTCGTCGTCGCCGCGCACCTGGGCAGGCCCAAAGGCGCGCCGGATCCGAAGTTGTCTCTTGCTCCGGTTGCCGCTGCGCTCGGCGACAGGTTGGGCCGCCACGTCCAACTAGCAGGTGGCCCTGATCGTTCCCCTGTCGGATCCGACGCACTGGCCCGCGCCGAGGGCCTGACCGATGGCGACATCCTGCTACTGGAGAACATCCGCTTCGACGACAGGGAGACCAGCAAGGACGACGCCGAACGCACCTCTTTGGCCAAGGCGCTCGCTGAGCTGGTCTGCGCACCGGATGGGGCAGCCGGTGCCTTCGTCTCCGACGGCTTCGGCGTGGTGCATCGAAAGCAGGCCTCGGTGTACGACGTGGCCGCATTGCTACCGCATTACGCGGGCACGTTGGTGGCAACCGAGATCAAGGTGCTCGAACAGCTAACCGCCGCCGGTGAGCGGCCCTACGCCATGGTTCTGGGCGGATCGAAGGTGTCAGACAAGCTCGCTGTGATCGAAAATCTGGCCACCAAGGCCGATAGCCTCGTCATCGGCGGCGGGATGTGCTTCACATTCCTTGCTGCACAGGGCTATTCGGTGGGTAGCTCACTGCTTGAAGAGGGCATGATCGAGACCTGCCGTCAGTTACTCGACACCTACGGTGACGTTCTACATCTGCCGGTGGACATCGTGGTGGCCCAGAAGTTCTCGGCCGACTCGCAGGCCGAAACGGTGGCTGCCGATCAGATCCTCGACGCCATGATGGGGCTGGACATCGGACCGGAGTCGGTGAAGCGGTTCACTGTGCTGCTGTCTAACG
This sequence comes from Mycolicibacterium sp., assembly GCA_030666145.1. Lineage (GTDB taxonomy): Bacteria > Actinomycetota > Actinomycetes > Mycobacteriales > Mycobacteriaceae > Mycobacterium. Next base: position 10,359 of record DAOUYK010000035.1, read on the forward strand.
CGAAGACGATTTTTTGGAATGGCCCGATGGGGGTGTTCGAGTTCCCCGCGTTCGCCGCCGGCACCAAAGGCGTGGCCGAAGCCATCGTCGCCGCGACCGCCAAGGGCGCGTTCAGCGTGGTCGGCGGCGGCGACTCGGCAGCCGCCGTCCGGCAGCTGGGCCTGCCGGAGGAAGGGTTTTCACACATTTCCACCGGGGGCGGAGCCTCGCTGGAATACCTTGAGGGCAAGACGCTGCCCGGCATCGATGCACTGACCTAGGAGACCTTTGTGTTGCGAAAGCCGCTGATTGCTGGCAACTGGAAGATGAACCTCAACCATTTCGAGGCGATTGCGCTGGCGCAGAAGATCGCTTTCTCGTTGCCGGACAAGTACTTCGACAAAGTGGACGTCACTGTGATCCCGCCATTCACCGATCTGCGGAGCGTGCAGACGCTTGTAGACGGAGACAAACTGCGGCTCACCTACGGAGCGCAGGACCTGTCTCAGCACGACTCGGGTGCCTACACCGGCGAGATCAGCGGTGCGTTCCTGGCGAAACTCGGTTGCACGTTCGTCGTGGTGGGTCACTCGGAGCGGCGCACCTACCATAGCGAGGGAGACGCCCTAGTTGCTGCGAAAGCTCTCGCGGCGTTCAAGCATGAGCTGATCCCGATCATTTGCATAGGCGAGCACCTCGATGTCCGCGAGGCCGGTAACCATGTCGAGTACAACGTCAACCAACTGCGGGGCTCACTGGCGGGGCTGTCGGCCGAACAGATCGGCCGGTCGGTAATCGCCTACGAACCGGTTTGGGCGATCGGTACCGGTCGCGTTGCCAGTGCGGCCGATGCGCAGGAGGTCTGCAGCGCCATCCGCGCGGAATTAGCTGCGTTAACATCCGCAGATCTCGCCGACGGGGTGCGGGTGCTCTACGGCGGATCGGTCAACGCCAAGAACATCGGTGAGATCGCAGGTCAGCCCGATGTCGACGGTGCCTTGGTGGGCGGCGCGTCGCTCGACGCGGAACAGTTCGCCACGTTGTCCGCGATCGCCGCAGGCGGGCCCCTCCCCTGAGTGCGACCGACCGCGGCCACAACCTGTAGTCTGGCGGCCATGCATTTGGCCCTGCAGATCACCCTGGTCGTGACCAGCATGCTGGTCGTGCTCCTGGTGTTGCTGCACCGCGCTAAGGGCGGCGGTCTGTCCAGCCTGTTCGGCGGCGGCGTGCAGTCCAGCCTGTCCGGCTCCACCGTGGTAGAGAAAAACCTGGACCGGTTGACGTTATTCGTCACCGGCATCTGGGTGGTGTGCATCATCGGTATGGCGCTGTCGATCAAGTACGGCGTCTGATCAAGTACGGCGTCTAACTGACCTGCGGGAACCAACGCCCTTCGTAAACCGTTCCCAGCACAGCAATCTGGTGTAGCCGCGCCGGTTCGACGGCATAGGGGTCCTCGCCGAGCACCGTGAAGTTGGCCAGCTTTCCCGGTGCGATGCTGCCAAGCTCGTCTTCCATCCGCCACGAGTAGGCGGCCTCGATAGTGACTGCCGCAAGCGCCTCCTGCACCGAGATGCGCTGCTCGGGGCCTGCGATGCGGCCGCTGGGCGTCGTCCGGTTGACTCCGCACCAGGCCAGGGTCAGGGGTGCGGCCGGGCCCATCGGCAGGTCGGAATGAAACGAGAGCGGGATACCGCGCCTGAGCACAGACGCAGAGCGCACCATGGCGTCGGCACGTGCCTGACCCAGGCCATGCGCTGCGTACTTGTCGGCGAACCCGACGGGGTAGTACGGGTTCGCCGAGACGATCGCACCCAGAGCGGCAATGCGGTCAATCTGATCCTCGGTCGAATTGGCGAAATGCACGATGACAGTTCGGTGATCGGTGCGCGGGTGATCGGCCATGCACCCTTCGAGGGTGTCGAGCACCAGATCCAGCGCAGCGTCACCGTTGACGTGTATGTGTAACTGCCAGCCCGCTTTCCAGTAGACCCGGGCAAACGACCGGAAGATGTCCGGCTGCATCATCCACTCGCCGTGATGGCATAGATCGGGGTGGCCGTCGTCATCGAGGTAGGGATCGCGCATCTGCATCAACTGGCTGATGATGGCGCCGTCGGCGAACAACTTCACCTGCTTGGGCAGCAGCCGGACCTTGCCCACAGCGGCGCGGGCGACCTGACTCTCGGCGTCGGCAACGGCATCCGCGGGATCCATCCCAGAGTCGGCCTGACTGCGCGCATCAACGAGGAACGTCGAGGTCATCGGTGTGTCGACGGCACCGAGGATCTCCTGGTAGAGCTGCCATGGTTCGAGGTCCCACATGATGCCGGGCTCGTTGAACGCGGTGACCCCGTTGCGACGCAGGTAGGCGACCAGCTGGCGCAGGCCCGCAGCGATCCGGTCGGTGGTCAGGAAGTGCGGCGATAGCGCGGGCAACAGCAGATTCATGCCGGATTCCCACCAGTGCCCAGCATCGACGTCTACCATTGCACTCGCACGCCCGTGGCCGGCCATCGCGTTGGCAGTGATGCCGAGCGACTCGATGGCCGCGGAGTTCAGGAACCATTCGTGACAGCTGCGCTGCCAGACGGCGATCGGTCGGGTGCGGCTGACCCCGTCGAGAACGGTGCGGTCGAGGTGCCCGTGCCAGAGCCGGTGGTAACCCCAGGTGAAGAGCCAATCGTTGGCCCCGCTTATCGCCTGCTCGGCATCGTGTAGACGCTGCCGATACTCGTCCTCGGTGGTTGCCGCCGGGCACATTCGTCCGGGAAGATCCCAGTCCTCGGTGGCGATGACCGTGGTGATCAGCGTGCTAGCACCCAACACCGGATGCAGGTGCTGGTCGATCAGCCCGGGCAGGACCACCGCCTCGGCAAAGGTGGTGTCCACCCGCACGTCTGAGTTCGACGCCAGCTCGCCGAAGTCGCCGACCGCAGCGATGCGGTCGCCGGTGACCAGAACGGCCGTCGCGAAGGGACGGCCCGGATCCATGGTGATCACCCTCCGGGCGGGGTAGAGCGTGGCGAGAGCGGTCACGGTGTAATCCTGCCCGATGCATGTGCCCCGTGCTGCGGTTCGGTTGGTCGCACCCGATAATCGAACGATGGCTCAAGCATCTGGTGTCCCTGAAACCGGCCTCGAACCCGTCGGAGCCGTGCGGCGAACCAAGGTTGGCCGGGAGGCCACCGAACCGATGCGCGAGGACATTCGCCTGCTCGGCGCGATCCTCGGGGACACGGTGCGTCAGCAGAATGGCGATGCGGTGTTCGATCTGGTTGAACGCGCGCGCGTCGAGTCGTTCCGGGTGCGTCGGTCAGAGATCGACCGCGCCGACTTGGCCGAATTGTTCGACGGAATCGACGTGCGCCGGGCACTCCCCGTCATCCGGGCGTTCACCCATTTCGCGCTGCTGGCGAATGTCGCCGAGGATATTCACCGAGAGCGCCGTAGGGCTGTTCATGAGGCCGCTGACGGCCTACCTCCGAACAGCAGCCTGGCCGCCACCTACCTGAAACTCGAAACCGCGGAGCTGGATTCGGACACCGTCGCCGATGCTCTCGTCGGCGCGTTGGTCTCTCCGGTGATCACTGCGCATCCCACCGAGACCCGACGACGCACGGTATTTGACACCCAGCACCGGATTACCGAGTTGATGCGTCTGCGTCTGCACGGCCAGGACAAGACCGGGGACGGCCGAGACGTCGAGCAGGAGTTGCGCCGTCACATCCTGACGTTATGGCAGACCGCTTTGATACGGTTGTCTCGGCTGAAGATCCAGGACGAGATTGAGACGGGCCTGCGGTACTACCCGGCGGCGTTCTTCGACGTGATCCCGCGGGTCAACGCCGAGGTCCGGGCGGCCCTGCAGGCGCGCTGGCCGGACGCACAGGGGGTGTCCCCCCCGCAAGCTGGGGGATTACCACATTGCGGAGGACTGTTAGAGGAGCCGGTCCTGCGGCCGGGATCGTGGATCGGCGGCGACCGCGACGGCAACCCCAATGTGACCGCCGATGTCGTCAGGCTGGCCACCGGCAGCGCGGCATACACCGCGTTCACGCACTACTTCGTCGAGCTCACCTCGTTGGAGGACGAGTTGTCGATGTCGCTGCGTCTGGTGCACATCAGCGACGACCTGGCGGCACTGGCCCAAGCATGTCATGAACCCGCGCGCGCCGATGAGCCCTACCGTCGCGCGCTACGTGTGATCCACGCCCGGCTGACGGCCACCGCTGCGCAGATCCTCGACCGGCGACCCGAACACGAACTCGACGTAGGTATGCAGCCCTACGCGATCCCGGGTGAACTGCTCGCCGACCTCGATGCCGTCGATGCCTCACTGCGCGCCAACGGGAGCGCGACGCTGGCCGACGACCGGCTGGCACGGTTACGAGAAGCTGTGCGCGTCTTCGGTTTCCACCTCTCGGGTCTGGATCTGCGGCAGAACTCTGATGTGCATGAAGAGGTGGTTGCCGAGTTGTTGGCATGGGCTGGGGTGCACCCCGATTACGTCTCGCTGAGCGAACCGGAACGCGTCGCGCTGCTGGCCGGCGAGCTGGCCACCCGCCGGCCGCTTACCGGCCCGGATGCCGACCTCTCCGAGCTGGCCCGCAAGGAGCTGGACATCGTCGCCGCGGCTGCGCGGGCCGTGGATCTCTTCGGGCCCGCAGCCGTGCCGAACTACATCATCTCGATGTGCAAGTCAGTCTCGGACATGCTCGAAGCTGCACTGCTGCTCAAAGAGGCCGGACTGCTGGATGCCGCCGCTGAAAATCCACGTGCACCCGTGGGTATCGTTCCGTTGTTCGAGACCATCGACGACCTTCAGCGTGGAGCCGGCATTCTTGAGGAGGCGCTCGACCTTCCGTTGTATCGTGCGCTCGTCGCTGCGCGCGGCGACAGCCAGGAGGTCATGCTCGGCTACTCGGATTCCAACAAGGACGGCGGGTACCTTGCTGCGAACTGGGCGCTGTACCGCGCCGAGCTCGACCTCGTCGAGTCGGCTCGCAAAACCGGAATCCGGCTGAGGCTGTTCCACGGCCGCGGGGGCACGGTAGGGCGTGGTGGCGGTCCGAGCTACGACGCGATTCTCGCGCAGCCCCCTGGCGCGGTGCGGGGATCACTGCGGATCACCGAGCAGGGTGAGGTGATCGCCGCGAAGTACGCCGAGCCCAGGATCGCCCATCGCAACCTTGAGACGCTGCTGGCCGCCACACTGGAAGCGACGCTGCTGGACACTGAAGGCCTGGGGGGGTTGTCCGAATCGGCCTACGAGGTACTCGACGATCTGGCTGCCCGCGCGCAGCGGGCGTACGCCGAACTCGTCCACGAGACACCGGGGTTCGTCGAATACTTCAAAGCCTCGACGCCGGTCAGCGAGATCGGGGCGCTCAACATCGGTAGCCGCCCGACCTCGCGCAAGCCGACCACCTCGATCGCTGATCTGCGAGCGATCCCGTGGGTGCTGGCATGGAGCCAGTCGCGGGTGATGTTGCCGGGCTGGTACGGCACAGGCACGGCATTCGAACAATGGATCGCCGACGGCCCCGAAACGAAGGAGGTCCGGCTGGAGGTGCTGCAAAACCTATACCGGCGCTGGCCCTTCTTCGCGACTGTGCTGTCGAATATGGCGCAGGTGCTGGCCAAGTCCGACCTGGGTCTGGCTGCGCGCTATGCGGAGCTGGTCGAGGACGAGGAGCTGCGCCGGCGGGTGTTCGACAAGATCGTAGATGAGCACGAACGCACGATCCGCATGCACAAACTCATCACTGGTCACGACGATCTACTCGCCGACAACCCGTCCTTGGCCAGGTCGGTGTTCAACCGGTTTCCGTATCTGGAGCCGCTGAACCATCTGCAGGTGGAGTTGTTGCGTCGCTACCGCTCCGGCGATGACGACGAACTCGTGCAGCGTGCAATCCTGCTGACCATGAGTGGATTGGCGACCGCGCTACGCAACAGCGGATAGCGCACTGCGGCGCGTTGCCTGCGGCGGCTTCGGCCCACTGGCTGCCCGTAGTTACAGCCCGGTACTTTGGCGCAACTTGTTGACGGCGCCTCGAATAGCGTGGTCGGTGGCGGTCAGCGGGGAGATCACTGACTCACCGATGGCCACGATGCGTTCAACGCGGACGACGATCCCTTCCATCCGGTCGACCACTCCGTGCAGGACCGGTGCCAGCTCGTTGATGCTGCTGATGGTGTCGTTGAACCGTACGAGGGTCGCGTCGAGGTTGCCCGTCGAGTTGTTGAGGTCGTTGAGGGTTTCGCCCAGGCTCTCAAGAATGGTGTCGACCTGATCCACGGTGACGTCGGCGTTCAGGGCCGCCTGTGCAAGTTTCCGGATCCGCTCACCGCCGGTACGGACTTGTGTTCTGCCGTCTTTGTCTGCCATGTCGGCCAGTATGACGTTTGCCGACGGTCAGTCGGATATGTTCGCCCTGATGAGGTGGTCGAGCGCGGTGTCTCCCAGGATGCCCACGTGGGTATGAAGGTGGCGTTGTTCGCTACGTGCTTCAATGACCTGATGTGGCCCGAAACTCCGAAAGCTGTTGTGCGGCTGCTACGTAGGCTCGGATGCGAGGTGGTTTTTCCGGTCGAGCAGACCTGTTGCGGGCAGATGTTCACCAATGCCGGCTACCCCGACGCCGCCATGCCGGCGGTCCGCAACTTCGTTGCTACCTTCGCCGGGTACGACGCCGTTGTCTCGCCGTCTGGTTCCTGCGTCAGCTCGGTGCGCCACCAGCATGGTGACGTCGCTGTCCGCGCAGCAGATGTGCAGTTGCAGGCCGACGTCGAGGAGGTCGCGCCCACCGTCTACGAACTCTCCGAATTTCTCGTCGACGTCCTCGGTGGCACCGACGTCGGTGCGTCCTTTCCGCATCGCGTCACTTACCACCCAACCTGTCAGTCCCTGCGGATGTTGCGGGTCGGCGACCGCCCGCTGCAACTACTCGCCGCGGTGCGCGACATCGACCTCGTCGAGTTGCCCGACGCAGAGCAATGCTGCGGGTTCGGTGGAGTCTTCGCGATAAAGAACGCTGATACTTCGGTGGCAATGGGGACTGACAAAGCCCGAGCAGCGTGTGACACCGGAGCGGAAATACTTGTCGCCAGCGATAATTCGTGCCTCTCGCATATTGGTGGGCTGCTGTCGCGGCGGCGTAGCGCCATGCGCGTCATGCACCTGGCCGAGATTCTCGCTTGCACTGGTGACGGTGCCCGGTGACCGGTGAACATCACATGGGAGTGACTCGCGCCTTCCTCGGCCTGCCGACGTTCCAGACCGCGGCCAAGGCGGCTCTGGGGGATTCGGTGCTGCGGGCAAACCTCGCGCACGCCACCGGTGCCATCCGTGACAAGCGCGCGCTGGCCGTCGGCGAACTCGGAAACTGGGAGGGTCTGCGGCTTGCCGCCGAGGCCATCAAGAACGCGGCGCTCAACCGTCTCGATGAACATCTGGAAGCGTTCGAGGCCAACGCTTCGGCGGCCGGAGCCAAAGTGCACTGGGCCCGCGACGCAGAGGAGGCCAACGAAATCGTCGTAGATCTGGTGCGGGCGCAGGGCGCCTGCGAGGTGGTCAAGGTCAAGTCGATGGTCACCCAAGAGATCGAGCTCAACGAGGCGCTCTCCGCGGCCGGGATCCAGGTTTGGGAGACCGACCTGGCAGAGTTGATCGTTCAGCTCGACCACGATTGGCCCAGCCACATCCTGGTGCCGGCGATCCACCGAAACCGGGCTGAGGTGCGCGAGATCTTCCTGCGGGAAATGGCCAAGGTCGGCCGGCCTGCACCCCCGGATCTGACCGACGAACCCCAACGGCTGGCCGAAGCAGCGAGGTTGCATCTGCTGGAGAAGTTCCTGCGGGCCAAGGTGGCGGTGTCGGGCGCTAACTTTGCGATCGCGGATTCCGGCAGCTTGGTGGTGGTGGAATCGGAGGGCAACGGCCGGATGTGCCTCACGTTGCCCGAAACTTTGATCTCCTTGGTCGGCATCGAGAAGGTGCTGCCGTCATGGCGTGATCTCGAGGTGTTCCTGCAGGTTCTGCCTCGCAGCAGCACCGGTGAACGGGAGAATCCGTACACGTCGATATGGACCGGGCCCGGCGCGGGCCCAGGTGCAGATGGGCCGCGCAATGTCCACATTGTGCTGCTCGACAACGGCCGCACCCGGGTGCTTGCCGACACCAAGGGTCGCGATGCATTGCGGTGCATCCGGTGTTCGGCGTGCCTGAACGTCTGCCCAGTGTATGAGCGCGCGGGCGGTCATTCCTATGGTTCGGTGTACCCGGGCCCGATCGGCGCGGTGCTCACCCCCCAGCTGCGCGGCATCGACAAGTCCCTGCCGTTCGCATCGAGTCTGTGCGGAGCCCGCTTCGACGTGTGCCAGGTGCGTATCGACATTCCCTCGATGCTCGTGCACCTACGCACCCGCGTGGTCGATCAGAACCACGGCGGGGTGCCCTTGGCTGAGCGACTCGCGATGAAGGCTGCCAGCTGGACCTTCGCTGACCACCGTCGGTTGGGAGCCGTCGAGAAAGTGGCGACGAGGGCTGGAAAAGTACTGCGCAGCAAGCGAATGGGCGGCAAGTTGGTGTTGGGTTGGCTGCCCTGGCCGGCCAGG
>DAOUYK010000196.1 GCA_030666145.1 Mycolicibacterium sp.
TATCCCCCGCCGGGGTATCCGGGCTACCCGCCAGCCGGATACGGCCCACCGGGGTACCCACCCGCCCCCGGTTACCCGCCCCCGGGGTACGGCACACCCGGGTATCCACCCGCCCCCGGTTACCCGCCCCCGGGGTGCGGCACACTCCCGCCGGCGATCAAACCCGGCGTCGTTCCGCTGCGCCCGCTGTCCCTGTCCGAAATGTTCAACGGGGCAGTCGCGTATATCCGGGCGAATCCCAAAACCACACTTGGCCTCGCAACTATCGTCGTGGTCGCGGCACAGCTCCTGACTCTGGTGGTGTCCCTGTTGCCGTTCGCGTTCACCGGGCAACTGGCGCAGGCCATGGGCAGCGACGAGCCCAGCGCCGCAATGCTGATCAGCCAGGCGGGTTCGAGTGTCACGACGGGCGTGGCGACCCTGCTGTCGGCAACCCTGCTCAGCGGCCTGCTTACCGTCGTCGTCGGTCGAGCGGTATTCGGTGCCGGAATCACGATAGGGGAGGCCTGGCGGCGGTTTCGACCGAGACTGTGGCCCCTACTCGGATTCACCCTGCTGCAGGCCATCGGCGCCGTGGCATTGATCGCGATGGTGGTTCTGATCATCGTGGTTGTCGCGGTCGCCGCAGACGGCTTCATTGCATTCCTCGTCGGTGCCCCGCTGGTGCTCGCAGTGATCGCTGCACTGATTTACCTGGTAACCATGCTCACTTTCGTACCGGCGGTGATTGTGCTGGAACGCCGCGACATCATCGCGTCGATCAGGCGGTCCTTCGCGCTGATCAAGGGCGACTTCTGGAGAGTGCTCGGAATACGGCTGGTGACGATGCTGGCGGCCAGTCTGGTCGCCGGGGCAGTGGGTATCCCGTTCAGCTTCGGTGGTCTGATCACTCTCGCCGCGTCGGAGTCCACCAGCGCGGCGATGATCGCCCTCGTCCTGCTCTCCGTCGGCGGCGCCATCGGCCAGATCATCACTGGGCCGTTCAGCGCGGGCGTCATCGTGCTTCAGTACACCGACCGTCGAATCAGATCGGAGGCCTTCGATCTCGTCCTGCAGACAGGCGCGACGGCCGGACCCGCAGCGCCGCCGGAGGGCGTCGACAATCTCTGGCTGACCAGCCCCAGCTGATATGGCCACAATCGACATAGACCGCGATGCAGCCCACGACGCGGCCCAGCGTGAGCTCGGAAAACCGATCTATCCGAGGCTGTCGCTGACCGACATGATCTACAACTGGATCCAGGAACTGCTGTACCGGCTGGTGGCCAATAGCTCGAAAGTTCCGGGCGGCTGGTTCACCATCGCGGTGCTGCTGATTCTGCTGGCCGTTGGAGTGGTTATCGCGGTTCGCATCGCCCAGCGGGCCATGCGAACCAGCCGCGGCGATGCGAGCACACTGTTCGACAGTTCGGCGCTCAGTGCCGCCGAGCATCGTGTCACCGCCCAACAGTATGCGGCGTCCGGGGATTGGGCTCCCGCTATCAGGCACCGGCTGCGGGCAGTCGCGCGTCAGCTCGAGGAGAACGGTGTGCTCGACCCTGTTGCGGGAAGGACGGCAACTGAACTGGCCCGCGCTGCTGGCCGGGCGCTGCCGGGCCTGGCCAACGAACTGGCCTTGGCAGCAGAGGCTTTCAACGACGTGACCTACGGTGAGCGGCCCGGGCTGGAAGCCCAATATCGGATGATCGCCTCGCTGGATGACAAGCTGGGCAGCCACATTGCGCGCGGGCAGGACGAATCGCCGGCGCTGCCGGGGCAGCAGACCTGGGCCGAGGTGCCATGACCTCAAGGATCTCAGAGACCTCAGGGGCCTCACAAACTGTCGCCGGTTCGACCATTGCCCAACGTTGGCGCGGACTGCGCTGGGTCCTGCTCGCGCTCGTCGTCATCGTCGGCGTAGCTGCGGTGAGCACCTACCTGACCTCCCCGCAGCCCGGCGGCAAGCTGGAAGCGAGCTCGACCTCGCCGGAAGGGGCCCGCGCCCTGGTCACCCTGTTGCGCGACCACGGCGTGACGGTCATCGAAGCCGACACCGTCGCTGCCGTCGAACGCGAAGCCCAGCCGGGCAGCCTGCTGGTGGTGGCGCAAACCTTCCACCTGTTCGGTGACGAACTATTGGGCCGGCTGGCCGACGTGCCCGGCGATCGTCTGCTGATCGATCCGGGCGTTGGCACTCGCCAGAACCTCGCACCCGGGATCCGTCGCGCGGCATCGACGAGTTTCGGCGGTATTTCTCCTGATTGCGACCTGCGCGCAGCCACGCAGGCCGGCGCCGTACAGTTCGGTGCGGCCGACACCTACGAGGCTTCTGGAACGACACCAGTAGCCCGCTGCTACGAGGGTGTACTGGCGCAGTACACCGACGATGGCCGCACCGTCACCGTCGTCGGCAGCGCCTTGTTCATGATGAACCAGGGGCTCCTGGATGAGGGCAATGCGGCGCTCGCGATGAATCTCGCCGGCGCGCACCCACGGGTGGTTTGGTACGCGCCCCAGCGCAGCGAGGGCGCGGACTCCGGCGGCGGCGCGACCATCTCGGATTTCATTCCCACCCAGGTGGCCTGGGTGGTCTGGCAACTCGCGCTCGCCGTGCTGCTGCTGGCTCTGTGGAAAGGGCGCCGGGTCGGGCCGCTGGTGACTGAGCGGCTGCCTGTGGTTGTCCGGGCCTCGGAGACGGTGGAGGGCCGTGGACGGTTGTATCGGTCGCGCCGAGCCCGGGATCGGGCAGCCGAAGCACTGCGGACCTCGACATTGCAGCGCATGCTGCCGCGCCTGGGCCTGAGCCCGGCGGCCGACGTGAACACCGTCGCTGCCGCAGTCGCCGCGCGTAGCGGCCTCAACCAGACCGCGGTCACCCATACGCTGCACGGACCGGCCCCGGCCACAGACGCCGATTTAGTCCACCTCGCACGCGAACTCGACGACATGGAAAGGCTGGTCGCACAGTCGTGACACACCCCACCCAACAGGACAGCGCACGCGCCGCGCTGATGGCTGTTCGCGCTGAAATCGCCAAGGTCGTCGTCGGCCAGGACGCCGTGGTGAGCGGCCTGGTGATCGCGCTGCTGTGCCGCGGTCACGTACTTTTGGAAGGGGTGCCCGGAGTGGCGAAGACGCTGCTGGTGCGCAGCCTTGCAGCGGCTCTGCAGCTGGAATTCAAGCGGGTGCAGTTCACCCCCGACCTGATGCCGGGCGACGTCACCGGGTCGCTGGTCTACGACGCGCGTACCGCGGAGTTCGAGTTCCGCGCCGGCCCGGTTTTCACTAACCTGCTGCTGGCCGACGAGATCAACCGCACGCCACCCAAAACGCAGGCAGCGCTGCTGGAAGCAATGGAGGAGCGGCAGGTCAGCGTCGACGGCGAGCCTCGCGCCCTGCCCGATCCGTTCATCGTCGCGGCCACCCAGAACCCCATCGAGTACGAAGGCACCTACCAGTTACCTGAAGCACAACTGGACCGGTTCCTGGTGAAGCTCAACGTTGGACTGCCTCCGCGCGAGCAGGAGATCGCAATCCTGGACCGGCACGCCCGCGGGTTCGACCCGCGCGACCTGTCCCACGTGCAGCCCGTCGCCGGTCCGGCCGAGTTGGCGGCGGCACGAGATGCTGTCCGGCAGGTGCTCGTCGGCGACGAGGTGCTCGGATACATCGTTGACATCGCCGGCGCGACACGGCAGTCGCCGTCGCTACAACTCGGTGTGTCCCCGCGCGGTGCGACGGCCCTGCTGTCCACCGCAAGGTCGTGGGCCTGGTTGTCGGGCCGCAACTACGTCACCCCTGACGATGTCAAGGCGATGGCCCGGCCCAGCCTTCGTCATCGCGTCGCGCTGCGCCCAGAGGCCGAGCTCGAAGGGGCCACCCCTGACCAGGTGATCGAAGGCATCCTGGCCGCGGTACCGGTGCCGCGATAGTCATCGGACAGTGATACTCACCGGACGTACAGGGCTGATCGCACTGCTGTGCGCGTTCCCGATCGCGTTCGCCGCCCGGCCCGCGCTGGCCTTCGTCGTGCTACTGGGCCTGCTTGCCGTGGCCGTCGTCGTCGATGTGGCGCTGGCGGGCAGCCCACGGGCCCTCTCGCTTACGCGCAGCGGTCAAACGTCGGCCCGGCTGGGACAACCGGTGGCGGCGGTGCTGATGGTCGATAACGGTGGCCGGTCCCGCTTCCGAGGCGTGATCCGCGATGCATGGGCCCCTAGTGCGCGCGCCGAACCCCGCAGCCACCCCGTGAGTATTGCTGCAGGCCGGCGGATCACGCTTGAGACACAGTTGCGTCCGGTACGTCGAGGAGAGCAGGTGTCGGCGTTGGTGACCGCCAGATCGGTAGGGCCGCTGGGACTTGCCGGACGGCAGGGCTCCCACCGGGTGCCCTGGAGCATTCGAATCCTGCCGCCGTTCCTGTCGCGAAAGCACCTACCGTCGCGACTGGCCAGGCTGCGTGAACTCGAAGGCACGACGCCGGTGCTGATCCGGGGCCAAGGCACCGAATTCGACTCGCTGCGTGAGTACGTCGTGGGCGACGATGTCCGCTCGATCGACTGGCGGGCGACCGCTCGGCGCGCCGACGTCGTCGTGCGCACCTGGCGACCCGAACGTGACCGGCGCGTGGTGATCGTGCTCGACACGGGCCGAACGTCGGCCGGTAGGCTGGGCGTCGACCCGACTGCAGCAGATCCGGGTGGCTGGCCGCGCCTGGAATGGTCGATGGACGCCGCCCTCCTGCTCGCGGCCCTCGCCGCCCGGGCCGGTGACCACGTCGATTTCCTGGCTCATGACCGCGTCACGCGTGCCGGCGTGTTCAACGCTTCACGCACCGAGCTGTTGGCCCGTCTGGTCGATGCGATGGCCCCGCTGGAACCCGCGCTAATCGAGTCGGATCCGCGTACGTTGGTGGCGGCGGTGCAGCGGCGTGAGCGGCGCCGCGCGCTGGTGGTATTGCTGACCGATCTGAACGCCTCCGCGATTGACGAAGGGCTGATCACCGTGCTGCCCCAGTTGACCGCCAAACACCACGTGCTGCTGGCAGCAACCGCCGATCCGCGGGTCGACACGCTTGCCGCCGGCCGCGCAGATGCCGTCGAGGTGTACGACGCAGCCGCCGCAGAGCGCGCCCGAAATGAGCGGCGCGACGTCGCGTCCCGACTGCGGTGTTGCGGCGTCGATGTCGTCGATGCCCCGCCGGAGGAACTCGCCCCAGAACTGGCCGACCACTATCTGGCGATGAAGGCCACCGGCCGCCTCTGAGGCCTCTTTATTTCCCGCGAGCGTGCTTCTAAGGTAGCCGCGAGACACCGTCAGCTACCGGGAATGCACGTTCGCCGACCCCGCGAGCGCGTGTCAGCCCGTCGGCACAACGTCGGGGGCGTTATCGATGTCACCTGTCTCCCCGGCCCTGCTCGCCTTACGGCCGAAGTGGAAGACATAGCCGAGGAACGCGACCTCTGCCGCGACGCCGATCGCGATGCGCGCAAACGTCGAGAGCGGCGAAGGCGTGACGAATGCCTCGATGACTCCGGCTATCAGCAGCACCACAACCAGGCCGATAGCGACCGAGATCACCGCCCGCCCCTGTTCGGCCAATACCTGGCCCCGGGGCCGGTTACCCGGCGATACCACTGACCAGCCGAGTCGCATCCCTGCACCTGCAGCTAGGAATATCGCCGTCAACTCGATGAGCCCGTGCGGTGTGATCAGGCCAAGGAAGCTATCGCCCTTGCCTGCATCGAACATCAAACCGGCGGTTACCCCGAGATTAGCCGCGTTCTGGAACAGGACGTAGGGGATCGGAATTCCGAGCAGAACGGCGTAACCGATGCACTGCGCGGCAACCCACGCATTGTTGACCCACACCCCCAGAGCGAAGGATTCCGCCGGATGTTCGCTGTAGTAGGAGGCGAAGTCATTGTGGACCAGTTCGTCGATTTCATCAGGAGTACCGAAGGCAGCCTGCACTTCGGTGTTGCCGACGATCCACCCGGCGATCAGAGCGGCAACGAAGAAGAACCCGATCGCCGAACCCAACCACCACCGCCACGAACGGTATGCAACGACGGGAAAGGACACTGTCCAGAAGCGGACGAACTCAGTCCAGAGCGGAGCGTGGGCACCAGTGACGACCGAGCGCGCCCGAGCCACCAGGCCGGACAACTTTCCAATCAGGACCGCATCCGAGGACGCCGAACGCACCATCGACAGGTGGGTGGAAACCCGCTGGTAGAGGCCGACAAGTTCGTCGACCTCCGCACCGGTGAGCTGTCGCCGTTTCTTGACCAGCCGCTCCAGTCGGTCCCACGTCGCGCGATTCGTCACGACGAACGCATCGACATCCACCTGGCCGATCCTAGTAGCGTTGCGGACATGGTCGGCATGCACGAGCCCGTCGTGACCGGGGATGCGG
>DAOUYK010000254.1 GCA_030666145.1 Mycolicibacterium sp.
GGCTCGCATCTGCTCAGCGGCACCGAAACGCCACCGCGGATCGCGGGCCATCGACCGCTCGATCGTCTGGACCAGCGCAGGGTCTATGTCCGGTCGCAACGTAGCGAGCGGCGTCAGGTACCCCTCGGAGATCGCGTCGCCCAAATCGCTGAGGCTGGCCTGCGGGTACGCCCGGCGTGCCGTGAGCGCCTCGTAGGCGAGAACTCCGAGCGCATAAAGGTCGTCGGAAGCTGTCGCCGGCCTTCCTGCGATCCTGTCAGCCGGCAGGTAGGCCATCGTCCCGAATATCCGGCTGGTCAGCGTCTGCGGCGCGTCAGCGGTCTTGGCGACGCCGAAATCCGCGATCTTCACGCTTCCGGAAAGGGTGAACAGAAGGTTGGCCGGCTTGATGTCACGGTGCAGCACACCTTGGCGGTGCGCGGCGCCGAGTGCGCCCAGCACATCAACCATGATCGCGCGCAACTGCTGGGTGGGCAGCGGAGCACCAAGCGCAAGTACGTCGGCCAGGGTGTGGCCAGGCAGCCGCTCCAAAACGATGTACGGCCTGACCTGGTGCACGCCGCAGTCTCGGACCGAGAGGATGTGCGGATGGCGGAGCCGAGCCATGGCATGTGCCTCGCTGGTGAACCTGCGTCGACAATCTGGCTGTGTGCTCAATGAAGGGTATAAGACCTTGACGGCCACCGGGCGGCCCAACCACGCATCCCAGCCATCGCGCACCTCGGCCATTCCGCCGTGGCCCAGTACACCCCACAGCTCGTAGCGTCCGCCAAGAATGTCCGGCGCCCGCATGCTGTTCACGCTATCTGCAAGACGCGGATGCAAACCTCGCGACGGTCGTCAAACCTTCGGGCTGTAGTAGTGCGGGTTGTCTCGATACTCAAGGGGCGGGAGATTGCGCGCGGGGGTTTCCACCAGAGGTGAGTCCGCGGGCAACCGCCCCTGGGCGCGATCCCAGGCAGAGCGCTTCCTCGGGTGCATCAGCATGCGCTTTGGCAACAGTTGGGTCGTCCGGTAGACCATGTTGCCGAACAGCCGGTGCAGCCGAGCCTTCCGTGGTGACCAGCTGTAGCCCATCAGCTCACGAACCGACGGATCGAACAGCCCGACGGTTGTGAAGTTGAAGAATCGCTGCATCCCGGCAACATTGAGTCTCCACAGCCAATCCGGCATCCACTCCAGCGAGGGATGTTTGGTCATACCGGACAGGTCGAGCACTTCGCGCGCAGCCCAGTTGTTTTCCAATACGTTGCGGCACATGTGGTCCCAGTACTCCTGGAAATCCTCCCAGCTCTTGGGGACCGGGCGCATGCTCATCCCATACATCCGGTACCACCGGATGTGCTCGTCGAAAAGCTGGCGACGCTGCGCCTCGGTGAGGCCTCCCCTGACCCATTCCGCGGCCAGCATGCTGGATTTGAAGAACGTGGCGTGCGCCCAGTAGAAAACATCGGGGTTCAGCGCGCTGAAGCGGCGGCCCTGGTCGTCCACGCCCTTGATGCCGATGTGGTAGTCGCGGACCTGCGCACCGGTCTTCGGTGCGCGGTCGCCGTCGAACACCACCCCGCCGATGGGATATACCGATCGGTAAAGCCGTGGCATCCGCTCTCGAAAGAAGATCGAATACTGCTGGACGGCCGCACCAAGTTGAGGATGCATGTTCTGCATCGCGCCGGCCCACGGACCCTGAAGCATCCCCGTCCACTGGCCAAAATACTTCCAGGTGAGCGAGTCGGGACCAAGCGGTTGCGGTGGCATCTCATATCCAGCCGGCGCTACCGGACAGCCGGCCGCGCCCACTGGCGCCGCGTCAACTGACTCGTTGGTCTCCTGGGACGTCGCGGACGTATCTTGGGTCAACTGGCACCCTTCCCTGAACACGGCATGTCGCCAACGATATTTTGACTACGAATGTTGTCAATCGAGCTTAGGAGTGATATGCCGTCGGGTCAACGAAGCGGCCGATGGTCGGGTGTTCCGCTGCGGGACCGCCAGACACTTCGCCGCGGCGAACTAATCACTGCGGGCGTCGCGCTGTTGGGCAGCCGCGGGGGGCCTGCTCTGACTGTCCGGGCGGTATGCCGGGCAGCCGGGCTCACTGAGCGCTATTTCTACGAGAGCTTCTCCGATCGTGACGAATACGTGGCCGCGGTCTATGACGACGTATGCAACTCAGCGATGTCGACGCTGATGAAGTCAGACAGCCCGCGTGACGCCGTTGAGCGATTCGTGGCGTTGATGGTTGACGACCCCACACGCGGACGGGTCCTGCTGCTTGCGCCCGAGGCGGAGCCGGTGTTGGCGCATTCGGGCGCTGAGTGGATGCCCAACTTCATCGAGTTGCTGCAACGAAAGCTCACTCGTATCACCGACCCCGCTATCCAGGCGATGGCTGCCACCGGCCTCATCGGGGCGCTCAGTGCACTGTTCACCGCTTACCTCGACGGCCGGCTAGCAGCGACTCGGGAACAGTTCATCGACCACTGCGTCGAACTACTGCTCAGCGGGGCGGCGCCGTAACCCGGCGGTCGCCCTCTAGCGGCCACGGCGCGCTAACTTGAATGTCACCGGATTACACAGATATATTGACTGCAACCATCAGGTACAGATAACTGGGAGGTGTCATGCCGAAAGACCTGACCGACCTGCAATTGCTGACCGAGCTTGAGCCAGTCGTCGAGCAGAACGTCAATCGTCATATGAAGATGTGCAAGGACTGGAACCCTCACGACTACATTCCGTGGACCGACGGCAAGAACTACTACGCACTTGGCGGTCAGGACTGGGATCCCGAGCAATCGCAACTCTCCGAGGTCGCCCGCGTGGCGATGATCGTGAACCTGCTCACCGAGGACAACCTGCCGTCCTACCACCGCGAGATCGCGATGAACTTCAGCATGGACGGCCCCTGGGGTTTCTGGGTGAACCGGTGGACCGCCGAGGAGAACCGCCACGGCATCTCACTACGCGATTACCTCGTGGTTACTCGGGCAGCCGACCCAGTCGAGCTCGAACAGCTGCGCATCGAACAGGTGACTCGCGGCTTCAGCCCGGGTCAGAACGACCAACTGGACGGAACTGACGCCGACCTTTTCGCCGGGTGTCTGTTCGACTCGGTGATCTACGTGACCTTCCAGGAACTCGCCACCCGGGTCTCGCACCGCAACACCGGTAAAGCATGCGAAGAACCCGTTGCCGATCGGCTCTTACAGCGGGTGTCGGCCGACGAGAACCTGCACATGATCTTCTACCGCGACGTGTCCGAGGCCGGGTTCGACATTGCACCCAACCAGGCGATGAAGTCTTTGCACAAGGTGCTGCGCAACTTCAAGATGCCCGGATACACCATTCCAGACTTCCGGCGCAGAGCGGTCACTATCGCATCCGGCGGTGTGTATGACCCCCGCATCCACCTCGACGACATCGTGATGCCGGTACTCAAGAAGTGGCGCATCTTCGAACGTGAGGACTTTAACGGCGAGTCTGCCCGGATGCGCGATGACCTCGGCGTGCTGGTCGACGAGCTACAGGAGTCAGTGGACAAGTTCGAGGTGGCCAAGCAGCGTCGCGTTGAGCGTCTGGCTCAGATGGCCGAGAAGAAGGCCGCGAAGGCCAACCTGGTCGGATCCTCCGCGCCACGTTGATCCCCACCACCGCGACGCCGACGGCCCGATCTGCATTGCAGATCGGGCCGATCGCGCTGCGCAGCCCGGTGGTCCTGGCCCCGATGGCCGGGGTGACCAATGTCGCGTTCCGCACGCTCTGTCGCGAACTCGAGTTGGCTCGCGCTGGCACCGTGAGCGGTTTGTACGTGTGCGAGATGGTGACCGCGCGCGCCCTGGTTGAGCGCCACCCCGTCACCATGCACATGACGACCTTCGCGTCAGACGAGTCACCACGGTCACTGCAGCTCTACACCGTAGACCCAGCCAACACCTATTCCGCGGCGAAGATGATCGCCGACGAAGGTATGGCCGACCATATCGATATGAACTTCGGTTGCCCGGTGCCGAAGGTGACCAGGCGCGGGGGCGGGGCTGCGCTGCCCTTCAAGCGACGCCTGTTCGCCCAGATCATCAGGGCTGCAGTCGCAGCGACCGACGGCTCTGGTATCCCCGTCACGGTGAAGTTTCGGATCGGCATCGACAGCGGCCACCACACCCACCTCGAAGCCGGACGTATCGCGGCCGAGGAGGGGGCAGCGGCAGTGGCGCTGCACGCTCGCACTGCCGCGCAGCGTTACTCCGGAACCGCCGACTGGGGGCAGATCGCCGCCCTCAAGGCTCACGTCGCCGGAATTCCAGTGCTCGGAAACGGCGATATTTTCGACGCTCAAGACGCGCTGGCCATGATGGCGACAACCGGCTGCGACGGGGTGGTCATCGGCCGAGGCTGCCTGGGACGGCCGTGGCTCTTCGCTGAGTTGTCCGCCGCCTTCACCGGCGACTCGCCGGCGACGCCGCCCACGCTGGGCGAGGTGGCGAAGATCGTTGGCAGGCACGGCGAGCTCCTTGTCGCACACTTCGGAGAAGACAAAGCGATGCGGGAGATCCGCAAGCACGTGGCGTGGTATTTGCACGGGTTCCCTGCA
>DAOUYK010000239.1 GCA_030666145.1 Mycolicibacterium sp.
TACGTAGGTATTCCGGCAACCGCCTCAGCTGCCAGCACCCCGACTATGACCGCGCGGGCCAGACAGTCCGCAGCGGCGGCCCCGACAGCGGTAATCAGCGGCACTTCTGGTGACATCGAGGCCGGCACCGTCGCGTCCGGATTCACCTGCACCGTCCCGGTAGCCAACGCGAATATCGTATCGCCGTCGACCGGGGTATGGCACGGACGGATGGTACGCGCCAATCCGTCCTGCGCGGCCACTGCGACTCGATGACAGCCAGGTGCGCTGAGTGCGGCGTCGGTGGCGACCACCGCGATGGTGGTGTTCAAAGGGCTGAGCTCGCCGTGCCGACTCGCATAGGTGGCGAGCTCACCAGGGGCCGGGGCTATCAAACCGAATTCCCGGATCTGGTCGGCCAGCCACGGCAGACCGGTGCCCGGATCGACGACGTCGCCGGCTGAGTTGACCACAACCAGCGCACCGACGGTCACCCCCGAATCCAGGGTGATCGACGCCGTCCCGACGCCACCCTTCAACACCCCGGCCCGTGCCCCGACGCCCGCTCCGACGGTGCCGATTGCAACGTCGGTGCCCGCACGCTCAACAGCCAGGTAACCGAACTCCGCATTCGGCCGGCATTGCCAACCCCCGACCGGCAGGTCGAAGATCACCGCGCCCGGAACGATCGGCACAACGCCGCCGTCGAGGGCCACACCACGGTCATGGTCCTCCAACCAGGTCATCACGCCATCGGCGGCGGCGAGCCCGAAGGCACTGCCGCCGCTGAGCACCACCGCGTCTACGTGGCGCACCGAGTTACTCGGATCCAGCAGGTCAGTCTCCCGGGTTCCCGGAGCGCCGCCACGGCAGTCGAATGCACCCACCGTGCCCGGCGGGGCCAGCACAACGGTCGTGCCGGTCGCCCAGCCAGAGCCCAGCTGTGCGTCGGTATCGATCTTCTGGTGATGCCCGACGCGGATGCCGTCCACATCGGTGATCGAGCCGCTCATCAGCTCTGCCTGTTCTTCGCGCTGTTCTTCGCGCAAGCGCTCACTGGCGAGACCCGCCGGCGATGAGGCTCAACACCAGGTACTCCTGCAGGACCGTCAGCCACTGGTAGACATCGAGATGGCCGGCCATCGGATGGTCAGCGGGCAGTCGTTCGGGTCCGTCTGCGCCGATTTCGAGCATCGTGCCCAAAGCCAGCCGGACGTCGTTGACGGCCGAAGCCCAATCCTGAGCATCCTCTTCAGTCAGTTCGAACTTTCCGCCGCCAGCCGGAATCGTGTCCAACAGCCGTTGCGCCGCTCGATGTTTCGCGTCGATGATGTCGGGCTCGTGGAGACCGCGCAGCGCGCTGTTAAGGCTGTCCGCCGCCCCCTCCCCGGCAGGATCATCGGCTACCGGTCGGTGGAAGTCAGGCAAAAGACGTTTAGTCGTATCATCTTGCGGTGGAACCGAATTGCCGGTCCTGATCCCGGTGATCTCAGCTAGCTCATCGACCGGTGCCGACGACCGACGATCTTCGAGGATTCCCTGCACGGACTTGACCAGGCTGCTCAGCAGCTCGGCCTCGTGTGGGTCCAGCGCTGACCGGAATCGCGGGCCGTCGGCACCCTGGACCCGCTTCCATTTACGCACAGTCTCCTCAGCGATCCTTTTGAAGCGTTGCCCACAAACCTGCGGCATGGAGCTTGGACACATCAACCTCCATAGACTCCCGACTGCCGGCCGACACCACCGCCTTGCCTTCGTTGTGAACCTGGAGCATCAGCTTAGTTGCGTGCGGCTCGCTATAGCCGAAGAGCTTCTGCAGCACGTAGGTGACATAGGTCATAAGGTTCACCGGATCGTCCCATACCAAAGTCACCCACGGAACGTCAGTAGCTGTGCCTTCTTCGGGAACAGTCGCGACATCGTGATCTTCGCGGGTTCCCGGACGGACGTCCGCCGGAGTAACCATCTAGCAAGAATACCGGGGCCGCAGCAGTGCTCCGAAACGATACGGTAAGCCCGTGACTTCATCGCCACGGGCGCCGTCGGGCGGTCTGCCTGTGTCCCTACTTGCGGACAAGTACGAATTGACGATGCTTGCCGCAGCGCTGCGCGACGGCACAGTGCAGCGGCGCACCACGTTCGAGGTGTTCGCACGCCGCCTTCCCGAAGGCCGACGTTACGGCATCACAGCCGGTACCGCCAGATTCGTGGAAGCGTTGCAGCAGTTCAGATTCGACGCTGCGGCTCTGGACTCACTCACCGACTTCCTGGACGCCGATACGCTCGACTACCTGGCCGGCTACCAGTTCACCGGCGACATCGACGGCTACCCCGAGGGCGAGTTGCACTTTCCCGGATCCCCGGTGCTGTCCGTGCACGGCACCTTCGGCGAATGCGTGCTGCTGGAGACGCTGGCGCTGTCAATCTTCAACCACGACACTGCCGTCGCCTCGGCAGCCGCACGCATGGTCAGCGCCGCACATGGACGCCCGTTGATCGAGATGGGGTCGCGGCGCACCCACGAGCGCGCAGCTGTCGCCGCGGCCCGGGCAGCCTTCATTGCCGGCTTCGCCGGAACGTCGAACCTCGAGGCCAAGCGCAGCTACGGGATACCCGTGCTGGGCACGAGTGCGCACGCTTTCACACTGCTGCACACACTGGACAAGGAGTCGACCTCGGATTGGGAGAAGGCGGCGTTCAGGTCTCAGATCGATGCGCTGGGAGTGGACACCACGCTGCTCGTGGACACCTACGACATCACCGCCGGGGTTGCCAACGCGGTGGAGGTCGCAGGCCCACAGCTGGGAGCGGTGCGCATCGACTCCGGTGACCTCGGCGTGCTAGCCGGTCAGGTTCGCCAACAGCTGGACAGGCTGGGGGCCATAAACACCCGCATCGTGGTCTCCGGCGACTTGGACGAGTTCGCCATCGCCGCGCTGCGTGCCGAACCTGTCAACATCTACGGCGTCGGGACATCGGTAGTCACCGGATCGGGAGCCCCGACCGCCTCTATGGTCTACAAGCTGGTCGAAGTCGACGGCATCCCCGTCGAGAAGCGCAGCAGTCACAAAGGATCACACGGCGGTCGCAAGCTCGCCCAACGACTGGCCAAGACAACAGGAACGGTCGTCGAGGAGGTCATATTTTCGGCACGCCAGCCGCCACCGACCCCACCGGACCTCGTCGCCAGGCCGCTGACGGTCCCGCTGGTGCGCGATGGTGAGGCGATCGCCGAGCTGGGACTGAAAGCTGCACGTGAGCGTGTCAGCCAGGGTTTGCATAGCCTGCCGTGGGACGGCCTGAAACTTTCCGACGGCGACCCCGCGATCCCGACGCGAATCATCGCCGCTACGCGCAGCGAACGGTAGCGCCGGTGACTATCGAAGCAGCTCAGGTCACCGAGCTGCTGGCGACTGCGGTGGCAGCACTGGGCGGCATGCAGCGAGACGGCCAGATCAAGATGGCCGAGGCTGTGGCCCACGCTTTCGACTGCGGCGAGCACCTCGCCGTCCAAGCCGGGACAGGCACCGGAAAATCGCTCGCCTACCTGGTGCCCGCAATCGCACACTCAGTGAGCGTCAACCGTCCTGTCGTCGTGTCGACAGCGACGATCGCATTACAACGTCAGTTGGTCGACCGTGACCTGCCCCGACTCGCCGACTCGCTGTCTGGAAAGATTACTCGCCAGCCGGAGTTCGCGCTGCTAAAAGGTCGTCGAAACTACCTGTGTCTCAACAAGATACATAATGGATCTCAGCCTGGAACGCCGAACAGTTCAGCCGAACCCGAGGACCTAACGCAGGAGGAGCTCTTCTCCCCGGCCGCTGTGAGCGCCCTCGGGCGCGACGTCCAGCGGCTCGTCGAGTGGTCATCAAGCACCGAAACCGGTGACCGTGACGAACTGAGCCCCGGAGTCCCGAACCGGTCGTGGTCGCAGGTCAGCGTGTCGGCGCGAGAATGTATCGGGGCGGCCCGATGCCCCTTGGGCGCAGATTGTTTCGCCGAACGCGCGCGCGACCGCGCGAGCTGCGCCGATGTCGTGGTCACCAACCACGCGCTGCTGGCCATCGACGCCATCGGCGACGGAAACGTTCTGCCCGAACACGACCTGCTGGTCATCGACGAAGCACATGAGTTGGTGGACAGAGTCACCGGTGTCGCAACGGCCGAGCTATCGGCGACCTCGCTAGCCGGCGCGCAACGACGAGCCGCTCGAGTCGTGGGCGCCGAGATCGCACAGCGACTGGAAAAGGCTGCGGCAACCTTCTCTTCAGCGATTCTCGACGCCCGCGGCGGCCGCATCGACGTGCTCGACGAGGACATGGCTAGTCATCTGACAGTGCTGCGCGACGCCGCGAGTAGGGCCCGAACCGAGATCGACACCGCCGCTAACGATCCAAAGACCGCACCCGCACGCGCCGAAGCCGCGACCGCGCTCGCTGACGTGATCGATACCGCGTCACGGATCCTCAGCTCGTTCGTTCCGGCGATCGCCGACCGCACAGACGTCGTATGGGTCGACCACACCGACGACGGCCACTCCGGCGCCCGCGCAACGCTTCGTGTCGCCCCGCTATCGGTAGCGGGTCTGTTGCGCGGCAGACTGTTCCGATCTTCGACCACGGTGTTGACGTCAGCGACGTTGACCATCGGCGGTAGCTTCGACGCGATAGCATCAGCGTGGGGCCTGGACCACGTCGATGAAGATCCCGACGCTTCCGAAGCCGAAGTGCAATGGCGCGGACTGGACGTGGGCTCGCCCTTCAACCATGCGAAGTCGGGCATCCTGTACGTCGCCGCTCATCTACCCCCACCCGGCCGCGACGGCACCGGGTCCACCGAGCAGCTGGACGAGATCGCATCGCTGATCGCAGCCGCAGACGGCCGGACGCTCGGCCTGTTCTCCTCAATGCGGGCGGCCAGGGCAGCTGCCGCGATAATCGACGAGCGTCTCGACACATCGGTGCTCTGTCAGGGCGACGACACTACCTCGGCTCTGGTGCAACGATTCGCGCAGGACGAGGCGACCTCACTGTTCGGGACACTGTCACTGTGGCAGGGCGTCGACGTGCCTGGCCCTTCACTGTCGCTTGT
>DAOUYK010000211.1 GCA_030666145.1 Mycolicibacterium sp.
TCCGGACGCGACGGTGCCGGCCTCGATGTCACCAGAAGTGCCGCTGATTACCGCTGTCGGGGCCGCCGCTGCGGACTGTCTGGCCCGCGCGGTCATAGTCGGGGTGCTGGCAGCTGAGGCGGTTGCCGGAATACCTACGTACCGGAGCCTGTTGCCGGGAGCGTTCCAGTGATCGGTGGCCGGTTTCCGAAGGAGGGAAATGCGCTGTGCTCGTTATTCGTGCTGACCTGGTCGAGGCGATGGTCGGCCATGCCCGTGCAGATCACCCTGACGAAGCCTGCGGGGTCATCGCGGGACCCGAGGGATCCGACCGTCCTGAGCGATTCATCGCGATGCTCAACGCAGAGCGTTCCCCGACGTTTTACCGCTTCGACTCCGGGGAGCAGCTAAAGGTGTGGCGCGCCATGGAGGAAGCCGACGAAGCCCCCGTGGTCATCTACCATTCGCACACCGCGACCGAGGCCTACCCGAGCCGCACCGACATCTCCTATGCCGCCGAACCTGATGCCCACTACGTGTTGGTATCCACCCGCGACGCCGGCGAGCATGAGTTGCGTAGCTATCGCATCCTCGGGGGCGTCGTTACCGAGGAACCCATCAAGATCGTCGATCAGTACTGATACAGAGAGAAACCTGTGCCTGATTCAGCCAATGTCACCGTCTCAATCCCGACCATTCTGCGCACCCACACCGGCGGCGAAAAACGCGTCACTGCGTCGGGCCCCACGTTGCAGGCCGTCATTTCGGACCTGGACGCCAACTACTCGGGCATCGCCGCAAGGTTGATCGACCCCGCCAATCCCGGCAAGCTGCACCGCTTCGTAAACATCTACGTCAATGACGAGGATGTACGGTTCTCCGGCGGGCTGGAGACGCAGATATCCGAAGGGGACTCA
The DNA here is from genome assembly GCA_030666145.1 of Mycolicibacterium sp. Taxonomy (GTDB): domain Bacteria; phylum Actinomycetota; class Actinomycetes; order Mycobacteriales; family Mycobacteriaceae; genus Mycobacterium. Next base: position 897 of record DAOUYK010000211.1, read on the forward strand.
GTCACGATCCTGCCCGCAGTCGCCGGTGGGTGAGTAGGAGTCTTATGACCCGGTACGACTCGCCGCTGAAGGCGCTCGGTGACACTCCGCTTGTCGGGCTCCAGCGGCTTTCGCCTTCCTGGGATGGGGGCGGTGACGGCTCACCCCATGTTCGGTTGTGGGCCAAGCTTGAGGACCGCAATCCAACCGGGTCGATCAAGGATCGGCCCGCCCTGCGGATGATCGAGGACGCCGAGCGCAGCGGACTGTTACAGCCTGGGGCCACGATCCTGGAGCCGACGAGCGGTAACACCGGCATCTCGCTGGCGATGGCCGCCCTACTCAAGGGCTATCAGATGGTCTGCGTGATGCCTGAGAACACGTCGATCGAACGGCGCCAGCTGTTGGAGCTCTACGGAGCACGGATCATCTTCTCGCCGGCCGAGGGGGGGTCCAACACAGCCGTGGCACATGCCAAAGAGATTGCGGCAGAACATCCTTCGTGGGTTTTGCTGTATCAGTACGGCAACCTGTCCAATGCCGCGGCGCACTACGATGGAACCGGGCCGGAGCTGCTGGCCGACCTGCCCGAGATCACGCATTTCGTTGCAGGCCTGGGCACGACGGGCACCCTGATGGGCACCGGCCGATACCTGCGTGAGCACGTCTCGGGGGTGCAGATCGTGGCGGCTGAACCGCGTTACGGCGAAGGTGTCTACGCGTTGCGCAACATCGACGAGGGTTTCATCCCCGAGCTCTACGACCCCGAAGTACTCACCACACGATTCTCGGTCGGCTCATTCGACGCGATCAGGCGTACCCGCGAGCTGGTGCAGACCGAGGGCATCTTCGCCGGCATCTCCACCGGCGCGATTCTGCATGCCGCATTGGGCATGGCTGCCAAGGCTGTCAAGGCTGGTGAGGTGGCCGATATCGCGTTCGTCGTGTGCGACGCGGGATGGAAGTATCTGTCCACCGGGGCCTACAGCGGTAGCCTCGACGATGCGGAGGACGCGCTGGAAGGGCAACTATGGGCTTGAAGGGTCGCCCGTGAGTGGGCCCGGTGGCTATCCCGGGATGGCTGGACCGCCGGCGGAGGCCAAGAAGCGCCCCGCGTGGGTTGTCGGCGGTGCGACCGTCGTCTCGTTCGTTGTGCTGCTTTGGGTGATCGAACTCGTCGACGCCCTGACCGGGCACCGACTCGATAGCCACGGAATTCGTCCGATGGAAGCCGATGGGTTGGCGGGCATCCTGTTCGCGCCGCTGCTGCACGCTAATTGGGAACATCTGCTCGCCAACACCGGTCCAGCTCTGGTGCTGGGGTTCCTGATGACCCTGGCGGGCTTGTCCCGTTTCATCTACGCCACCGCGATCATCTGGATTCTCGGCGGCTTCGGCACCTGGCTGATCGGCAACGTCGGGGCGTCGACCTACGACGGGGTGCCCCACATCGGCGCCTCTGGCTTGATCTTCGGCTGGTTGACCTTCTTGGTCGTGTTCGGATTCTTCACCCGCAAGGTCTGGGAGATCGTCGTCGGAGTCATCGTTCTGTTCATCTACGGCAGTATCTTGCTCGGAGTGCTGCCGGGGACGTTCGGCGTCTCGTGGCAGGGCCACCTTTGCGGGGCGGTCGCCGGAGTCCTCGCGGCCTACCTACTGTCTGGCCCGGAGCGTAAGGAGCGGGAATTGCATCGGGGCTCCCGGTCAGGCAACACGAGTCCGCCGTACCTGGCTCCGTGATCTTGCAGGCAACCTCGCAGCAGGCTCCGATCGGGATCTTCGATTCTGGGGTGGGCGGATTGACAGTGGCGCGGGCTGTGATCGACCAGTTGCCGGACGAGGACATCATCTACGTCGGTGACACCGGCAACGGACCATATGGGCCGTTGACCGTTCCGGAGATCCGCGCGCATGCACTGGCGATTGGCGACGACCTCGCCGGCCGGGGGGTTAAGGCCTTGGTGATCGCCTGCAACACAGCGTCCTCGGCCTGCCTGCGCGACGCGCGCGAGCGGTACGTTGCAGTACCGGTGGTCGAGGTGATCCTGCCCGCTGTGCGGCGCGCGGTACGGTCCACCCAAAACGGGAAAGTGGGGGTGATTGGGACCGCTGCCACGATCTCCTCGGGCACCTACCAGGACGCATTTGCGGCCGCGCGTGACATCGAGGTGTTCGCGGTGGCGTGCCCTCGTTTTGTCGACTTCGTTGAGCGGGGGGTGACCAGTGGCCGGCAGGTGCTGGGGTTAGCCGAGGGATATCTAGAACCGTTGCAGCGTGCCGAGGTGGACACCCTAGTGCTCGGCTGCACCCACTATCCGATGCTCTCAGGTCTGATCCAGCTGGCAATGGGCGAGGACGTGGCGTTGGTGTCCAGTGCCGAGGAGACAGCAAAAGACCTGCTACGGGTGCTCACCGAGCATGACTTGCTGAGGCCCCATCCCGCCCCAGAGGCGCCCCCGCCCAAGCGGGTGTTCGAGGCCACCGGCGATCCCGAGGCGTTCACAGCTCTAGCGGCTCGATTCTTGGGCCCTACTCTGGACGGCATCCGACCTGTTCGGCATTACCTGGGCGGGCAAACATGATTTTGGTCGGCAAAGCTGCGGTGCGTTCGCCAAGCTGATCCCGGGCATGGCAAGCTGTTGAGCGTGCGAATCACCGTACTGGGTTGCTCCGGCAGTGTGGTCGGTCCCGATTCGCCCGCGTCGGGATATCTGGTGACCGCGCCCGATACGCCGCCATTGGTTCTCGATTTCGGTGGCGGGGTGCTCGGGACGCTTCAGCGCCACGCCGACCCCAACTCTGTGCACGTATTGCTTTCACATCTGCACGCCGACCACTGCCTGGACTTGCCGGGCCTTTTCGTATGGCGGCGCTACCATCCCACGCCCGCGGCGGAGCGGGGTGTCCTCTACGGCCCGGCAGCGACGTGGGCGCGACTGGGCGGGGCATCCTCGCCCGAGGGTGGGGAGATCGACGACTTCACCGACATCTTTGAGTCGCGGTCCTGGGTTGACAACGACCCCGTGGAGATCGGGTCACTGACGGTGTTGCCGCGGCTGGTGGTTCATCCGACCGAGTCCTACGGGATGCGCCTCACCGATCCGTCCGGCGCGACCTTCGTCTACAGCGGCGACACCGGCTACTGCGACGCCTTGATCGACCTGGCTCGCGGTGCCGATGTCTTCCTGTGCGAGGCGTCGTGGACGGATTCGCCGACGCGTCCCCCGGGGTTGCACCTGTCGGGGACCGAAGCCGGGCGGGCCGCCGCCCGGGCGGGTGTTTCCGAGCTCCTGCTGACCCATATCCCGCCGTGGACGTCGCGCGAGGACGTTATCAGCGAGGCAAAGGCTGAGTTCGACGGTCGCGTGCATGCTGTGGTGTGCAACGAGTCTTTCGATGTCGGGCTCTCCTGAACGCGGCTGACCGCGCGCGGCCCGGCGCTCGATGGGCAACCGGCTAGTGTTGGCTCGTGTCCAAACGAGAAGATGGCCGGCTCGACGACGAACTGCGCGCGGTCACCATCACCCGCGGATTCACCTCCCACCCTGCGGGATCGGTGCTCGTGGCTTTCGGTCAGACCCAGGTGATGTGCACTGCGAGCGTCACCGAGGGGGTGCCCCGCTGGCGCAAGGGTTCGGGCCAGGGCTGGCTGACTGCGGAGTACGCGATGCTGCCCGCCGCCACACACGATCGTTCCGCCCGCGAGTCGGTCAAGGGACGCGTGGGCGGACGGACTCAGGAAATCAGCCGATTGGTCGGCCGGTCGCTGCGTGCCTGCATAGATCTGGGCGCGCTGGGGGAGAACACCATCGCGGTCGACTGCGACGTTCTGCAGGCAGACGGCGGAACCCGCACCGCGGCCATCACCGGCGCCTACGTAGCGCTCGCTGATGCCGTGGCCTATCTGTCCGCAGCGGGCCGGTTGTCGGACCCGCGCCCACTGTCATGCGCGATCGCAGCGGTGAGCGTTGGTGTCGTCGACGGCCGCGTCCGTGTCGACCTGCCGTACACCGAGGACTCCCGCGCCGAGGTCGACATGAACGTCGTGGCCACCGATACGGGCACGCTCGTCGAGATCCAGGGCACCGGCGAAGGCGCGACGTTCCCCCGCTCGACACTGGACAAGATGCTCGACTCCGCGATGGCATCCTGCGATCAGTTGTTCGAGGTGCAGCGTCAGGCGTTGGAATTGCCCTACCCCGGTGAGCTGCCCGAGTCTGGCGAACCCGGGAAGAAGGCGTTCGGAAGCTGACATCGATGTCCCGCCTACTGGTGGCCAGCCGCAACCCGAAGAAGTTGGCTGAATTGCGCCGGGTGCTCGACTCAGCGGGAGTGACGGGCCTGACATTGGTGTCGCTCGACGAGGTGCCGCCGTTCGATGAGGCGCCCGAAGCGGGATCGACCTTTGAAGAGAACGCGCTGGCCAAGGCCGGCGACGCGTTCGCGGCCACCGGATTGCCAGCGGTAGCCGACGATTCCGGGCTGCAGGTCGATGCTCTCAACGGAATGCCGGGCGTCCTCAGCGCACGCTGGTCAGGACGCCACGGTGACGACGCCGCGAATACCGCGTTACTGCTGGGGCAGCTTGGCGATGTGCCCGATGGTCGCCGCGGCGCGGCGTTTGTGTCCGCCTGCGCGCTGGTTTTCGGACCCGGAGCGTCTGAGCGCTGGGTGGTCCGTGGTGAGTGGGTTGGCAGCATCGTGCGCGAGCCCCGGGGCGACGGGGGCTTCGGCTACGACCCGGTGTTCCTGCCGGCGGGCGCAACGCAGACCGCTGCCGAGTTGACTCCGGAGGAAAAGGACGTTGCATCGCACCGTGGGCGCGCGCTGGCGGCACTGGTGCCTTCGCTGCGGTTGATGCTCTGAGGTTTCGTCACCCGGTGCAGCACCCAGGCGGCTGGAATCGTCAAGGCCAGCGTCGCTGCGATCAGACCCGGCATCGATCCGGTGAACAGCGGCCATCCGAGCACGAGGTGCATCGCGAGCGCCATAGCCACAACGTGCAGCAGGAAGATCTCGTAGGAGATCTCGCCCAGCCAAACCATCGGTCTGCTGGCCAG
>DAOUYK010000163.1 GCA_030666145.1 Mycolicibacterium sp.
CTACGAGTCGATCTGTCCCAGAGCGCGTAGCCGCGCTCTGCCCCACGCCGCGGTGTGCTCGTCGTCAGACTCGGAGTCCCGCTTCGCGCCGTCGGCGTCGATTTCGGACTCGAACTCCGCTCTTTCCACCAGGATTCGAACGGCCTCGTCAGTAACCGACAGGAATCCTCCCTCGACCGCGATGCGCAGGTCATCCTCGCCCTCACGCTCGACACGGACGATCGCATCGTCGACGAGCTCGGCGACCAAGGGAATGTGCCGCGGCAGGATGCCGATGTCGCCGGCGGTGGTGCGGGTGAAGAGAAACGTGCCCTGGCCCGACCACAGTTCGCGCTCCACAGCGACAATCTCGACGTTCAGTTCGGCCATGTCACGCCACCTTTCGGTCTACGACTAGACGAAGCCCGGGTTGTCGGTTCTTCGCGCGAACTCTCATCACAACTTCGCGCCGAGGCTTTCGGCTTTCTTGGCCAAGTCGTCCAGACCGCCGATCAGGAAGAACGCCTGTTCAGGCAGGTGATCGAAATCACCCTTGGTCAGCTTGTCGAACGCCTCGATGTTCTCCTTGAGCGGCACCGTTGAACCCGGCTGACCGGTGAACTGCTCGGCGGCCATCATGTTCTGGCTCAAGAAACGCTCGATCCGCCGCGCCCGGTTGACCAGCTGCTTGTCTTCCTCGGAGAGCTCGTCGACACCGAGAATCGCGATGATGTCCTGAAGATCCTTGTAGCGCTGCAGGATACGAATGACTTCCTGCGCTACGCGGTAATGCTCGTCACCGACCACGGCCGGATCCAGGATCGTCGAGGACGACGCCAGGGGGTCCACCGCGGGGAAAATGCCCTTCGAGAAGACGCTTCGGCTGAGCTCCGTGGTGGCGTCCAGGTGAGCGAACGTGGTCGCCGGGGCGGGGTCGGTGTAATCGTCGGCTGGCACATACACGGCCTGCATCGAAGTGATGGACCGACCACGGGTGGAGGTGATGCGCTCCTGCAACTCACCCATCTCGTCGGCCAGGGTCGGCTGGTATCCCACCGCGGAGGGCATACGGCCCAACAGTGTCGACACCTCCGAACCCGCCTGCGTGAACCGGAAGATGTTGTCGATGAACAAGAGCACGTCCTGCTGCTTCTCGTCGCGGAAGAACTCCGCCATGGTCAGCGCGGACAGGGCGACGCGCATACGGGTACCGGGCGGCTCGTCCATCTGGCCGAACACCAACGCGGTGTCCTTGAGCACGTCGGCATCAGCAAGCTCGACCCAGAGGTCATTACCCTCACGGGTGCGTTCTCCCACGCCGGCGAACACCGAGGTACCGCCGAAGTTGCGTGCGATGCGGTTGATCATCTCCTGGATCAGAACCGTCTTGCCCACGCCGGCACCACCGAACAGCGCGATCTTGCCGCCACGAACGTACGGAGTGAGCAGGTCAACGACTTTCAGGCCGGTCTCAAGCATCTCGGTGCGGGGCTCAAGCTCGGCGAATGGCGGCGGCTTGCGGTGGATTGACCAGTGCTCGAATTCCTCACCGTAACCGGGCTCGTCGAGACAATGCCCGAGCGCGTTGAACACATGGCCCTTGACGCCGTCGCCGACCGGCACCGAGATCGAGGTGCCCGAGTCGGTCACCTCGACTCCACGCACCAAGCCATCGGTAGGTTGCATGGAGATGGTGCGAACCAGGTTGTCACCGAGGTGCTGTGCGACCTCGAGTGTCAACGTCTTGGCCAAATCCCCGAAAACGATCTCGGCGTTCAGGGCATTGAACAACTCGGGCACCGAACCCCGCGGAAACTCGACGTCCACAACCGGACCGGTGATGCGCACAACGCGACCGGCTGAACCGCCCTTGATGTCGCTCTTGATGTCTTCTGCGGTAGCAGTCATTTTCTCTTCGCTTCCTACGGGGGCTTCTATGTTCGATTTCGCTATTGTGCGGCGTCGGCCAGCGCATTAGCGCCGCCGACGATCTCGCTGATTTCCTGGGTAATCTGGGCCTGACGTTCGCGGTTAGCCGCCAGCGTCAGAGCCTTGATCAGGTCATTGGCGTTGTCTGTCGCCGACTTCATGGCGCGGCGCCGCGACGCCGACTCTGAGGCCGCCGCCTCCAGCAGCGCGGCGTAGACCCTGGTGGCGACGTAGCGCGGCAGCAATGAGCCAAACAACACCTCTGGGTCCGGCTCGAAAGAGAAAAGCGTCCGCGCCCCTTCATCATCGGGTTCGTCCTCGACGTACTCGACGACCATCGGTGCGATCCGGTGGTCCACCGCTGACTGCGACAACATCGAGTTGAACTCGGTGAATACGATGTGCAGCTCGTCTACGCCGAGGATGCCGTCCTCTCCGGGATCGTCGCCCTCGTCATCGACGCCGGACATGAATACCGTCACCAGCGTCTCGGCGATTTCGCGTGCATGCTCGTAGGTGGGCCGCTCAGAGAACCCGGTCCACGACTTGGTAACGGCGCGCTGGCGGAAATTGTAATACCCCAATGCTTTTCGGCCGACCGTGTAGATCACCGGGTCCTTGCCCTCTTCGCGAAGCAACGCGAACAGCTCCTCGGCCCGCCGCAGCACGTTGGCGTTGTACCCTCCGCAAAGGCCCCTATCTGAGGACACCACGAGAACCGCAGCCCGCGTGGGGTTCTCCCGAGCCACGAGCAGCGGGTGATCCAGCGCGCTCGCACTGGCCAGCTCGGTAAGCATGTTGGTGATCTCGGTGCTGTAGGGCCGAGCGGACATGACTCGGGCCTGCGCCTTGGCGATTCGCGACGTGGCGATCAGTTCCTGGGCTTTGGTGATCTTCTTGATCGCCCCAGCCGATCTGATACGCCCGCGAAGCTCGCGCAGTGTTGCAGCCATCTAGCTCTCCAGCCCCTCTCCAGATCCAATAATTTTGGGTCCTACTTTTTTGGAGCCGGCTTGCGGACCTTCACGGTTTCCTTCTTGACGTCCTCTTGATCCATCGCCTCGGCCGCCGCCTCGTTCACGACAACGGAGCTGCCGTCGGTGGCCGCGAAGCCCTTCTTGAATTCGTTGATTACGTCGGCAAGCTTCTGCTCGGCGCCCTCGGAGAGCTTCTTGGTCTCCCGAATGTCTTTGAGGATGTCCTCGTGAGATGCCTTGACGTGCTCGAGGACCTCGGTCTCGAAGCGCGAAACATCTTCCACAGGAACCGAATCAAGGTGCCCCTTGGTGCCGAGGAAGATCGCGACTACCTGATCCTCGACCGAGTACGGCGTGTACTGCGGCTGCTTGAGCAGCTCAACCAGCCGGGCACCGCGTTCCAGCTGCGCCTTGGATGCGGCATCCAGATCCGAGGCGAAAGCTGCGAACGCCTCGAGCTCACGGTACTGCGACAGCTCCAAACGAAGACTTCCTGCGACCTCTTTCATGGCCTTGATCTGGGCAGCGCCGCCGACACGGGACACCGAGACGCCCACGTTGATAGCCGGTCGCACGCCCTGGTTGAACAAGTCAGACTCCAGGAAGCACTGCCCGTCGGTGATTGAAATGACGTTGGTCGGGATGAACGCCGAGATGTCGTTGGCCTTGGTCTCGATGATCGGCAGCCCGGTCATCGATCCGCCGCCGAGCTCATCGGAGAGCTTTGCGCAACGCTCCAGCAGCCGGGAATGCAGATAGAACACGTCGCCGGGGAATGCCTCGCGACCAGGCGGACGGCGCAGCAGCAGGGAGATGGCGCGATAGGCATCGGCTTGCTTTGAGAGGTCGTCGAACACGATGAGGACGTGCTTACCGTCGTACATCCAGCGCTGGCCGATAGCCGAACCCGTGTACGGGGCCAGCCACTTGAAGCCCGCTGCGTCGGAGGCGGGAGCCGCCACAATGGTGGTGTACTCCATGGCGCCGCCCTCTTCGAGGGCCCGCTTGACGCTGGCGATCGTGGTGCCCTTCTGGCCGATCGCGACGTACACGCAGCGCACTTGCTGCTTAGGATCACCGGTTTCCCAGGCCTCGCGTTGGTTGAGGATGGTGTCGACGCAGACCGCGGTCTTGCCGGTCTTGCGGTCGCCGATGATCAGCTGCCGCTGGCCGCGACCGATCGGGGTCTGCGAGTCGATGGCTTTGATGCCGGTCTGCAACGGCTCCGATACGCCCTGACGCTGAACCACTGAGGGCGCCTGCAATTCCAGCACGCGACGGGTGTCCGACTCAATGTCACCCTGGCCGTCGATCGGCTGACCGAGCGGGTTGATGACACGCCCGAGGAATCCGTCCCCAACCGGCACCGACAGCACTTCGCCCGTGCGCTTGACTTGTTGGCCCTGTTCGATCTCCTCGAAATCACCGAGGATCACGACGCCGACGCTGTGCTCGTCGAGGTTCAACGCCACACCGAGCACATTTCCGGGGAACTCCAACAGTTCCTGGGTCATGACCGAGGGCAGGCCCTCGACGTGCGCGATGCCGTCACCGGCGTCGACGACGGTGCCGATCTCCTCACGCTCGGCCTCGGCCGAAAAGTTGGCGACGTAGTCCTTGATCGCCCCTTGAATGTCAGAAGCCGAGATTGTCAACTCTGCCATGGCTTTTGGTTCCTGCCTTCGTGTCTGTCGTGTCGAATTCTGTTAGTCGGGCAATTGGGTCTCGGCCGCTGTCAGCCGTGAGGACAGCGAGCCGTCGATGGCCTCTTCGCCAACGGCGATCTTCAGACCGCCCAGCACATCGGGGTCGAGGTGGATTTGCAGGGATACCGGATGCCCGTAGATACGGGTCAGCACCTCCGTGAGCCGGCTGCGTTGACCGTCACTGAGGCCGGCAGCTGCAGTGACGTGAGCGACCACCTCACCGCGCCGGGCCACCGCGAGTTGGGCGAGTTCTCGCGCCGCCACATCTGCCCTCTCGCCGGCCAGCAGTTCGATGGTCTGGTTCAACAACGCCTCAGTCGTCGAGTTGGCGTTCTCGCCGAGCACGCCGTCGAGCAGACCGATCCGCCCCTCGGCAGGGCTCGTGTGATCACTCAGCAACTGGTTGAGCTGTGACTCCGAGTCCAGCACCCGCCCGAACCGGAACAGTTCATCCTCGACTTCGCTGGTCTCGTTGTTTCGCTCGGCCCGCACCAACAGGGCCAGCCTTGCGACGTGCCCGACCGCGAAGACCAGATCTGCCTCGCTCGACCAGCGCTGTGACACCGCGGTCTTGACGATTTCGAGTGCGGTGTCTGAGATCTTGCCTGACAGCAGCGTTTCGACCAGTCCGGCTTTTCCGTCCCCGGCGTCCGCAGGTTCGGAAAAGCACTTCGCCAGCACCGCCTCAGACCGCAGCAACTTCGCGAATGACGTCAGATCGCTCGCCACTGTAGTCAGACGGTCCGCGGCGACATTAGAGGTGAGTTCGTCGAACCGCGCGACCACGGCATCCAGTGAATCCCGGCTGGTAGCGCGCAGCTCGGCACCCACGGAATCGGCGATCACAACTTCCGACGGGGCCATAGCGTCCAGCTCATCGAGGAACCGGTCAACGGTCGCCGACTGCCGGCTCGCATCCGAGACATGCTGGCGAACGAGTTCGCCTGCGCGGTGGATGGATTCGGTGCCCAGGTTCTGCCGAAGCTCTCGGATGAGCTGTTGCCTCAACAGTTGAACCTGGGCTGCGCCTTGGACCTTGATGCGTTCAACCTCTACATCGGCTTGTGCTCGCAGTTGCTCCGCGATATTCAGCGCATCAACGCGCGCCTCTTCGACCACCTTGGTGGCGTCGGCTGTTGCCGCCGCCACCGCCTTAGCGTGGTCAGAGTCAGCCCGCTGCACTTTCTCGGCGGCAGCGGCGCTCTCCTCGAGTTGGCGACGCACCGCGTCCTGCTGCGCGGCCATCATCCGGCGGATAAATGGGGCGACGTACCGCACAACCAGGAAAACGACCAACACGAACCCGAAGAACTGACCGATAAATGTCGACATGAATCACCGTCCCTGACTGGTCGTCGCGGTGACGTTCAGGCCGAGTACGCGGCTGGCCAGGGTCTTTGACAGAGACTCGATCGACGACTGCAGTTCTGCGGTGGTCTCTCGGCCCTCTTCAGAAAGTTGGTCATTTGCTTGCTGCAGCGTCTCGGCAGCTTCTGCACTGGCCCGACCGCGCATCTCCTCAAGGATCGTGCGGCCTTCGCCTCGAGCTTCGTCTCGGGTCGTCGAGGCGTCGCGGCGAGCCTCCGTCATCACCTTGAGCGAGTCAGCCTGCGAGGCGGCAGACAATTCGGCCGACTTGCGGGTGTCCTCGTTGGTCTTGGCGATCATCACCTCACGTTCGTGCAGCACCTTGCTGACCGGAGGCACGACGAACTTGGTGATGACACCCAGCACGATCAGGAAGATGAGCAACACGAAGATGAACGTCCCGTTGGGCAGCAGGAAGTTACCGCCGCCCTCCTCCTTGGCGAGGATGGTTGTGCTCAGGTCACCCATGACTCAAGATTCCAAGCCGACTACGCAACCGGGGTCGCGAAGACGAACAGCGCCATGAACGCCAGGTTGATGAAGTACATGGCCTCGACCAGGCCGACAGTGATGAAGAACGGGACGAACAGTCTTCCCTGAGCTTCAGGCTGCCGCGCGACGCCGTTGACCAGCGCGCTACCGACGACACCGTCTCCGATTGCCGCGCCGATGGCACCGCCCCCCAACAACAGTCCACCGCCGATGAGCGCGCCAGCAGCGATTGTGGGATCCATTTCTTTCCTCCTTGCTAGCTGGTAGGAGTCCTACCAGGTCGTGGGTCGAACAGGTCGTCGTGGGTCGAACAGGTCGATGTGATCAGTTCAGTGTGTTGAATCGTGTTCGTCCAACTCCATCGCCTGACCGAAGTACAAGATCGTCAACAGCGCGAAAATGAATGCCTGGATGGCGCCGATGAACAGTTCGAAAGACTTCCACAACGCGTTGGGCGCCCACAAAATGTACGCCGGGAACAGGGCGATGATCGCGACCATGATCCCGCCAGCGAACACGTTGCCGAAAAGTCGGAGTGACAACGACACCGGTTTGGCGATCTCCTCAACGAGGTTGATCGGTGCGAGGAACGCGACATGGCCCTTGAGTAGCTTGATGGGGTGCCCTAGCAGGCCACGGCGCCAGAATCCGGCCGCGTGGTAACAGATGAATACGAAGAGGCCAAGAGCCAGCACGAAATTGATGTCTGCGGCGGCCGGCTTGAGGAACTCGTGAATTCCGGTTTCATTGGAGTACTGCACCGGAAACACCGACAGCCAGTTGGCAGCGAGGATGAACACGAACAACGCCAGCGCCAGCGGGAGCACGAAGGGCGCGATCCGCATCCCGATGGCACTTTCGATTTGATTGCGCGTCTGGACCGTGATCGCTTCCCAGAACAGCTGCACGCCACCGGGAACACCCGTGGACGTCACCTTGGCCCGGAGGAAAAAAGCCAGCGCGAGCACGATCATCGCGGCGATAGTTGTCGACAGGAGAGTGTCTGTATTGACTGTCAGGCCGAACCACTCGGCCTCCTCGTGAACGCCGACGTGGATGCCGGAATCTGCTGCGAGAATCGTTTCGATCATGGCTAGCTGACTTCCCCTTCGGCTCCGTGACTTGCCGGGCTACCGGCGCCGGCCCGCAGTTTCTTTGCCACGGGCAGTGCGGTGGTAAACACCAACAGCAGCTGAAACAAGGCCATCCCGAACACCACGCCCAGGCCCGCAGGGCGAAACACGAACGCGATCGTCAAACCGATCACCGTCATGATCATCAGGCGAGTCGCAGAATTGACTGCCATCTTGCTCTTAAGCGGATGCTCCTCGGCGGTGATTCTTGCGACCGAGCGGCGAATCAGGAGCGCGTTGACCAAGCCCAGCGCCAG
>DAOUYK010000201.1 GCA_030666145.1 Mycolicibacterium sp.
TGCGTCCCGCCCAGAGCACGTCGGGGGCATCGAGGACGACGGCGAGCGGTCCGGTGATGTCGGCACGGGCTTGGCGGCGAGACAGCACGGGGACCGGCGGGGTCCCGGAGGCCAGCACTCGATCGATGATCTCCTGCTCGAAGCGGTCCAGCAGCTCGCCGACCGGCTCGTCCACCCGGGTGATTCCGGCGACGGCCTGGGTGCCCGGGATGATGCACACCTCATCGGCGCTGTAGCGGGCGTCGTGGGCCTGCCACAGGGAGTCGCTTCGCCACCAACGCCGGACGTCCTTGTCAATGACCGGAACGAAGTTCACCGGTTTGCCGGGCGTTTTGCACAGCGTCACGAAGAAGGGGATATCTGCTGGATGCAACCTGATCGACTCGGCGTCGGGGTAGCGGTCAAGCAGGCAAGCTATCGCCTGCCGCGGATTATCAAGCAGCTCTTGATGTTGCGAGCTCAACTCTGATCCGCCACTGAAGAGCGACTCGATAGGACCGAAGTCCTTCTCGTGCACGCGTGCCTCGGTGCGCTTGAGCATCTCTTCGAAGCGCTCGCGCCACGTGTCGGCAAGCCAGGGACTGCCGGGCGCTGCGGTATCGGCGGTCGTATCGCCCGCACCGATAGTCAGCTCGACGTAGCGCTGCAGCCACTGCAGATAGGTCATCGCGTCGAGGTCGCCAAAGTAGGGCTTGGCGGTTTTGGCCATCGCGGCGATGATCTCGTCGCGGCGCTCATCGACGGCCTCGGCGTCGCCGGCGACCTCATCGAGTAGTCGGCCGCAGCGCGAGGCGGTGTTGTCGATCTCGTGGATGTCGGCGCCGAGCTGGCTGCGACCGCTGGCCATGCCGTTGATGGCCTTGCCGGCTCCCACCCAGGTCTCGGTACCGGTGGTCTGGACGAGCATCTGCTTGACCGCTGGCGATGTGGTCGCTTCCTTGGCCGCCATCGCAGCGGTGCCGACAAGAATGCCGTCCACCGGCATCGACGGGAAGCCGTAGTCCTTGGCCCAGTCCCCGGAGAGGTAGTCGGCCGCCCGCTCGGGGGTACCGATACCGCCGCCCACGCAGATGGTGACGTTGGTGTGCTTTCGCAGGTCCCCGTAAGTCGCTAGGAGCAGGTCATCGAGGTCCTCCCACGAGTGGTGCCCTCCGGCGCGGCCGCCCTCGACGTGGACGATGACTTCTCTGTCGGGTACCTCAGTCGCTATCTTGATGACGGATTTGATCTGGTCAACGGTGCCCGGTTTGAACACCACGTTGCTGATGCCAACGGTGTTGAGCTCCTCGATCAGCTCGACGGCCTCTTCGAGGTCCGGGATGCCGGCGGTGACGACTACCCCGTCTATGGGTGCTCCGGACTGACGGGCTTTTTGCACCAGCCGCTTGCCCCCCACCTGCAGCTTCCATAGGTAAGGATCGAGGAACAGGGAGTTGAACTGGACGGCGCGCCCGGGCTCCAAGAGCTCGACCAACTCTTCGATACGCCCTTCGATGATCTCTTCGGTTACCTGACCGCCGCCAGCCAGCTCAGCCCAGTGTCCGGCGTTGGCCGCCGCGGCGACGATCTTGGCGTCGACAGTCGTCGGGGTCATACCTGCTAGCAGGATCGGCGACCGTCCGGTGAGCCGGGTGAACTTGGTCGACACCTTGACCGAACCGTCGGGCAACTCGATGGCCGAGGGCGCGTAGCTAGACCAGGCCGGGGCGACCACCGGGGCGGCGCCCACGGTGAACAGGCTGCGCTGGCCGGCCCGGGTGGCGGCGGGCACGATACCGATGCCCAGCCCCCGAATCACCGGTGCGGTCAACCGGGTCACGGTATCGCTGGGACCCAGGTCGATGATCCATCTGGCACCAGCAGCTGCCAGGCCTTCCACCTCAGAGACCCAGTCGACCGGATTGACGAAGATGACCTCGCTGAGTCGGCCCGCCAGTTCAGAGTCCAGGCCAGCGCGCGACGCCCATTCGCGGACGAGGTCGACCCCGCCGACCAACCGCGGTGAGTGGAACCCGACCTCGACGCTGACCTGGCTGAACACCGGCGCGAAGATGGCGCCGCCGCGCGTCTTGTTCTTGCGCTCGGCCTCCTCCTTCTCGGTGACCTTCTGGCAGTACAGCTCGAAACGGGCCAGCTGCTCTGGGGTTCCAGTGATGACCACCGAGCGCCTGCCATTGCGAATGGACAGAGCGGGTGGCAACACGGTGCGTACGTCGTCGGCAAACCTGTCGAGAAGCCCGGCCAACCGGGCGGGATCGACGTTGGTGACAGACACCATGGGTGATTTGTCGCCCCGCCCGACCATGCCGCAGCGGCGCGAGATGAGCGATCCCCCGGCGCCGATCAACTGACCGATGGCGAGTAATTCGACGTCGCGGGTCCCGTGCGCTTTGAGCGACTCCACAGCGGTCACACCCTGTGAATGGCCTGCGATGGCGACCGGAGGATGACCGGTGAGGTCGAGGCCCTGGCGTTTGAGCGCGCGCACGGCTGCCATCTGGGTAAGCAGAATGCCGGGCCCTGAAATGGCGGCGCTGGTCAGATCCTTCGCGGCGGGCAGCTGCTCGTCGGCAGCCAGAGCACGGACCCACTTCATCGGTTCGAAGCCGATCGGACGGACCACCACCAGCTCGCGCGCCAGTGGTTCCAGCAGCAGCTCGGCCTCACCGACCAACGCGGTGATCTCAGACTCGATCCCTGCCGAGTTGACCAACTCCTCGAGGTTTTCCAGCCAAGAAGCCCCCTGGCCGCCAAAAGCCACGGCATACGGTTCTCCGGCATGCAGTCGATCGACGAGTGCGTGCGCGCCCGCCAGTGGTTCCGGGGTTTCGCCGTTCTCGGCTGTGGCGTCGGCGCGATGCTGGTCGTTGATCGTCACGTGGGTTGTCTCCTCGGTCCCTCGTCGCGGTGTGTCGCGCTTAACCTTGTCGTCTCGGGCTGGTGGTGGCTCGATCTCCGGTGCTGGCCTGCACTCCCGTTGGTTCCATGGCGTTTCTGCGTCGAAACGGCCGGTTCTCGTCCGCGACCTCAGCATCCCCAACCGGGCCACGGTGGACACTCCAGCTGCACTAAGAGTGTCATAAGAGATTGCATCATTTTCACGCCCAGAATCGTTACTGGCCAGTTCTACGCACGGGTAACAGAGTTTGCATTACGCGCCGCCCGCGAGGACCCAAACTGTTCCCGGACAAACGTCCTGCATGCAGGCGGTTACGGTCGAGTAGGGAAGAAGTGCAGATCACAGCACGATTGTTACACAATCGTTATTTGCAAATTTGGACGAGCAACATATGTCGCCGCACCGACACAAGACTCGACAACTTGTGCGCATATGCCTTCTCACGCCTCTTTGCGATTTAGTCAAAAGTTTGCTGGAGAAACTTACTAGTCGGTAAGTCTTAGTCCCACTGACCGAAGCTCGGCTTGAGAATGTGGTTGATGTCGACGCCCACTCCGGCCACCTTGCGCTTGTCGATCTCCACTTGATGCAGATGGGCTGCCGGGTGCGCGACACGCCCCGGCGAGCCCCAGTTGTGCTGCCAGAAATACGACCCGAGCCCATCCTGAAGTGCCCACTCGATGGTCTTGGAGTTGGCGTAGACGCCGACGCGTTGGTGCCCGAGCACTTTCTCCCACCCGCGCAGATACGGCGCCACCTGTCGTTTGTACTGGTCGAAAGTGGGATTGTCGTCGATCGATGTGTAGATGGGCGCGCCGACCGGACCACCCGCCGCAGTATGCAATTGCCAGCCCCGCTGGGCGTGCTGAATGCCCGCGGGCTCACCGGCCAGCCAGTCTGCGGTGTCCTGCTTGCCGTACTGATAACAGGAGGCGATCTTCATCCCGCCCTGGTACAGATCACGTGCCTCGGCTAATTCGATCGGCTTGCCGAGCATCCACGCGCCGCCCGGGCGGCGATCCGACACCTACCGGAGGGCCCCGAGCGCACCTGAGGCCCGCATGTCTGCGGCTTTGATCACACCGGCGGCATAGTCGAGCAGGATCCCCAGCGGGGCGGCCGACGCCTGAGGCGTGCCGGCGAAAGCGCCCATACCAACGACGGCGGGCACGGCTGCGGCGGAATACCTGAGCACATCACGCCGAGACAATGACACTGCAACAGAGTACGACAACTACATCGCATTCAACATTAACGGCACTGGTCACAACTGCATCAAGCTTCCCAAAGAACCCAGCGGCACGTCGGCATCGGCGAGCACCCACCCCGATGGCAAGCACCTGCCGAGATATTGTTCCTTCATGGGCACGGCGGCCGGGGTGGTGCTAGCAGCCGGCCTGGGCAACCGGGTGGGTGCCGGCGGCAACAAGGCCTACCTGACGCTCTCCGGGCGCAGCATGCTGACCTGGTCCCTGGACACCCTCGCAACTCTGCCGGACGTCGAGCGAACGATTCTCGTGTTCCGGGAGGGCGAAGCTGAGCTCGCCAGGGACACCGTTGCGCGCGAACTCCCCGACGCACCGGTGGAACTGGTCGAGGGCGGTGGCACCAGGCACGCATCGGAGCTCAATACGCTGCGTTATCTGGCCGCCGACATCGAAACGGGTGCGGTCGACGTGGTGGCCATCCACGATGCCGCCCGGCCACTCGCCGCGCAGGAGATGTTCCGAACGGCGATCTCAGTAGCCCGCGAGTTCGGCGGGGCGCTGCCATCCCTGCCCATCGCGGGGCTGGCGCGGGTCACCCCAACGGGTCCGCAATCGGTGGCCGACCTCGGGCCACTCGTCAGAGTGCAGACGCCGCAGGCATTCCGGGCTCCTGAGCTGCTGCGTGCGTATCACAGTGCCGAACACGACGGGTTCGAAGGCACCGACACCGCGTCATGTGTCGAGCGCTACACCGACGTGCAGATCCACACATTCCCGGGCCGCGCCGCAAACCTCAAAGTCACCTATGCCCGCGATGTCGCAGTCGCGCAACGCCTTCTCATGGACCGGCTAGATTCTGCCGACCCATGATGAGGGCAGCGAGATAGTCGGCATCTCCGGGCAAGTCGACACTCAATGCCTCGTCATCACCCTCGATAAAGGTCAGCGGTGTTCCTGTCGACAGGACTGCCTCGAGTTCGTCGAACGTGCCCGATCCGCTTTGTTTCACCAGTTTGGCCAGCACATCGGCGGCGAAACCGCGGGGATACTGGACGGTTCGCAACTGGGAGCGGTCTAGGGTCGCCGTCAGCAGACCTCCTGCGTCGATCGCCTTGACGCTGTCGGTGACCGGACTGGCAGGCATCACCGCCGCCGCCCCATCGCGCAGCGACGCGATGATGCGGCCCAAGGTGCCTACCCCCACTATGGGCCACCCGATATCGTGCACCACCACCGCGTCACCTTCGGCGAGCTCCCGCAAACCAGCTGCCACGCACTGCGCGCGCTCACCGCTCGGCGCCGACACGACCACCGGTACCCTCGAAAAGTTCTGCCCGGCAAGGGCTTCCCGCACAGCAGCGGCGAGCGGTGCGGCGCTGGCGACCACGACGTCGCACCGCTGTTCGAGCACCCGGACGACCCGGGCCAGCGGCGACACCCCAGCCACGGACGCGAACACGGCTTCGCGGCGTCCGGCGAACCCAATCGGCACCGGAAGGATAGCCGTCACCGCCATGGCGCTGAGGCTATCCCGCTACACCGGGTCGAACGACGCGATGAGCCAGGCGCCGTCGATCTTCTTCAGCCCTACCTTGACGCTGCTCGCTGCGAACGCCCCGTCAGGATTCTCGTTGCTCATGGTGGTCTGATTGATGAATACCAGGACCTCGGCGGAATCTGGCCGGATCGCCGACACTGCAGCCCGCACGACTGAGGCCTCTGTCTTGACGGATTTCTCCCGGGCCGCCGGCGTGACGATCTGCTCGGTGAATTGCGTGTAATACGAAAGGAAGTCTCCGGTGAGTTGGGCTCTTGCCGTGGCGAAGTCTTGATCGAGGGAATCCGGCGAATAGGACAGCAGCGCAATGGTCCCTCTGGACGCGGCATCGAGCGCCACCTTCGCTGCTGCGGCGTCGGTCTGCTGATCGGGACGATATTGATTCAGGTATAGCCAGCCTGCCAATCCCGCAGATGCGATCAAGGCACTGGCCAGCAGAATAGCGCCCACTTTGGCGCGTAATACGCTTAGAGGCCGCCGGCGGCCGCCGGCGGCCCCTTGGACTGCCCCGCTCTCGGTCGACGCGGGCTCGCCGCCCTCGTCTTTGGGCCGCGCGCCATCGGTCAATTCCACCGCCGCAGAATCGGTGTCGGTTGTTTCAGTTGTTTCGGTGTCATTGGTTTCGGCTT
>DAOUYK010000229.1 GCA_030666145.1 Mycolicibacterium sp.
TGCCACCGCCACTGCTCGGTCGACGGTGCCGCGGCGCCGATCACGGGTGGTGTGCAAACCCGTTGACGCCGAGGGGCTCTGCGCACGGGTGATCGACTTGTAAAACCAGGCCGGCGAGATGCTCAGCACCGCGCAAGTGACCGTGTGTGGCATGCGGTAGTTGGCCCTCTGGTCGGCGACGAACCGCGCCACGCTCACTTCGTCGCCTCCTTCACCTTCCGCAAGGGCGCCAGACTCGCGTTGTTAGTGTTGTCGCCCTGGGCAGTGTTGTCGACGGGCCTAATTGCTCAACATGCTCACCACGCCAGGCGCTCTCGGAAGGAGCTTGATGAACTGGTACACCGGCAACACAACCTATGACACTGTCTTGACGATCGCCCTGGTTATCGCAGCGTTGGTGATCGTCGGCGGCTTGTTCGTGCAGAGTCCTTACGGCCGATTCGGGTCCACGGCGCGCGGGGTGAATCTCAACCCGAAGCTCGGCTGGTGGCTGATGGAGATCCCCGCAACCGTGGTGTTCGCAATCTTCTACTTCACCGGGCCGTTTCGATTCGACGCCACGCCGCTGGTCCTTGCGGTCATCTGGCTGCTGCACTACGGCAACCGGGGTTGGTTCTTCCCGCTGTCGATCAGGCAGGTGCCGGGCAAACGCAGCAGCTTCAACATCTCGGTGCTCGCTGCTGGAATGGTGATCACCGCGATGCACGGTTACCTCAATGGCGCGTTCTTCAGCCATGACTACAAGCATCAGTACGGCACCGATTGGCTGACCGATCCGCGGTTTCTCCTCGGGGTGATCATCTACCTCGGTGGATTCATCCTGCTGGTCTGGTCGGAGTCGATCGTGCGCAATCTGCGCGACAAGAAGAACCCGGGCAGCACCGAGTACAAGATCCCGTACGGGGGCGGGTTCCGGTTCGTCACCAGCCCGGCGTACCTGGGCGAGCTGATCGCGTGGGCCGGGTTCGCCTTGTTGACCTGGTCGCTCGCTGGGGTTGCCATCTTCCTGATCACGGCAGGCAATCTGGTCCCGCGGGCGTTCGCCACTCACAAGTGGTACCGCGAGACGTTCCCGGGTTACCCCGCCGAGCGCAAAGCCCTGATACCCCGAGTGATCTGATCAGACCGCCCTGACGAGGTACCGGTAACACCCGCAAGTTCGGGCGGTCCGCTAGGCAGCTGAACGTGAGAACCTACAGCCGCCGCTGTAGGGCCACGGCGACGTGGCGATGATTTACCAACG
Organism: Mycolicibacterium sp.; assembly: GCA_030666145.1. Taxonomy (GTDB): domain Bacteria; phylum Actinomycetota; class Actinomycetes; order Mycobacteriales; family Mycobacteriaceae; genus Mycobacterium. The sequence goes on from DAOUYK010000229.1 coordinate 1,244, forward strand.
AACACCAGGCCGCCGCATGGCCGTACACCGATTGGTTTACGAGGTGCGCATGAAATCGCTGCTGCTTGAATGAGGCCATGGCTTTGACTCGTCGACAACGCACCATCAACTCCATCCAGCGGCGCTTCGCGAACCCGTTGAGGGGTTCGGGGCCCACCCAAACCTTCTGGGAAACCATCGGAAGAAAGTCCGGCCGGCCACGCCGCACACCGATTGGCGGCCAGTTGGACAGCAACCGATTCTGGCTCGTATCGGAGTTCGGTGAGAGATCGCAGTACGTCCGCAGCATTCAGTCCGATCCGCGGGTCAGAATCCGAGTCGGAGGCCGCTGGCACGCCGGCACGGCCCATCTGCTACCCGAGGACGATGTGAACACCAGACTGGCGGCGCTGCCCCGGCTGAACAGTGCGATGGTGCGCGCCATGGGCGACAACCTGTTAACCATCCGCATCGATCTCGACGAGTGAGGGGTCGGCGCCGACCCGCGAAATCGGGCGCCCAGCCTGCGACGCGACGGATCGGTTTACAGAGCCGCGGGTTGTCTCGTTTGTAAACAGTCGGGACGGCTTAGTGGATTCACGTCGTCTGCGCAACACCCCGATTTGTGAAGGGGTTTGTGTTGGGGCGTCCAGGTCAACAATCTCAATGGTTCGAGAGTGCCTAGCCGACAACGTCAAACACGTTGAAGTTCGGTTCCCACCAACCCGCAAGCATGGTCATGCCCGGTGGAGTTGGGTAAATTTGTCCGGCGATTCGCCTGAGGCCCTGCGGGTTTCACTTGTTGAACGCTGGCATGGGCACGGTGGTCGACATGTCGAAACGAGCCGGACTAACGAGGGATGCGGTGTTCGCCACCGAAATGGCCGGGGTCTTCAAACCTGGCCCGGCGGTCTACCACATGGCGGCGTGGCCAATCATCGGCGAGGGTTGGCGAAAATGCGCCAGGCGGTGACCGAGATGGCGATGCCGATAAGCGCGACAATCGGCCCAAGGAGGGACCAAGTTGTTGTATTACTCATAGGGCTGCCCGACACCGCCCCGAATCCCTGCAGCGTGAAAAGAAGACCGGCAAGCGCGACGAGCACGCCGGCGACGATGATGACACTTCGCATGACCTCGACCGTAGCCGTTGAACTGGCGTGGCGCCTACTACGCTCAACGCCGGGCATTCCAGCGACTTCCACCGTCCAAGATCCGCAGACGGCCGTGTTAGTTGAGCCAATCCGGCTACGTCCTGGGCCACTCGGATCACGAGTTGGGACTGACGGGATCGTGAGGAAATGAAGCACTTCGTGAGACAGAACAGCTCGAAAGGGCTGCGAGGCAAAATGAACGAGCACGTCAGGGGCGCCTCTCACATGTGATCCGAACGGAGAACCTACATAGGTTCTCACGGAACCTAGCGGAATCTCACGAATGATGGCGGAGTGATGGCGGATCCGCCATGTTCTTGAGACACGCGGGTCGTTTGTAGCTTCATCGGACGTCTTCTAGCGGGGGACCCGCCCACAGCTCATCATCGTCGGCGACCTCGGTGTAAACGGCAGGTGACTCCAACGCTTTCAGGACCGACCGGGCGACGAGTTCGTACCATTGCGCCACCTCGGGCGGGTAATCGACGTAATTGCCGTTTTCGCGCAGAACGGGGCCTTCTACGGTCTGGATGTCGGTCACCCCGTCGTAATCCTGGCGGTACGGTTTTCCCAGGCGTGCGGCGGTGGGCGGGTCGATAGTGACGTCCAACTTGACCCATCGCCCGTTCAGGTAGGCCTCGCCAACCGAGTGCCAGGGCAGCAGCCTCCCCGTCTTGCCTCCTCATAAACCGCGCACCTGCGGTGAGAGGAATTCCTTGTCGGGGGAAGCCAGCGTCTGGAAGGCAACGCGGGCAGGGACACCCGCCGCCCGGGATAATGCGACGAACGAGCTGGCCTTGCCCATGCAGAATGCGACCCCGTGCTCGATAACGTCGCTGGCGGAGCGCTTTACTTCCGCGAGATATCCGAAGGACGCGAGGATGTCGTAGGGCAGGTCACGCACGTAGTGATAGATGCGCCCGACCCGCTCGACATCCCCGGTTGTCCCTCGGGTGAGGGTGTCCGCCGTCGAACGAACGAGCGGGTGGTTGGCATCCATATATTCGGTGGTCGTGAGGTATGGATCGATGTCTCGCCCGATTTGCTTGTGGGCCATCAACGTTCCCTTTTCGTGCTCGAAGGAAATGTATGCAGACTGTCATGCAGGAGTTGCCGCGGATTTGATCGTCGGGAGGATTTCGTGCCCGATGATATGGCGATAGTCGGAGTGGCAGCGTTGCCACATTGGCTTCGGTCAGCCACACCGTCATGCTAGCGCGGCCACGAAGTGTGGCTCATCGCTCATGGATTCCGGCCCCCTCGCGCCCCGCACCTTCGCTGGATTCCTGGTCAGCGAGCGGCTGGGGAAGCCGCCACTTACACCGAAATCCGGATAGAACCCGAACGGCGTGAGGGTTTGGACGAAATCCGCCGAGATGCGAGAGTGTCGGTACCTCGAAGGCGCCACCTGGTGGTTGGCTTGGGGCCTTCGAATGGGTTGCGTCGCTAAATGAATGTATGAATCAACCCCGACATGAGGAGGCAATACGATGGCTGATTTGTGGAGCGGATTTCGGCAGAAGCTGACCGCCCTCGGCGAAGTGGCTGGCGCGCTGAACCGGCTGCGGCAGACCGGAATTATTGACCTCAGCGATCTAGGCGCCACGCTGGCTGTCGCGAAGGCCGCCGGCGTGTACGGGCCGCAGGCGGCGATGGCGATGCACGGGGCTCGTAAATTCGGGTCGCTTCCGGCGATCGTCGACGAGCGCGGCACCCGCACCTATCAGGATGTCGACGACGATTCCACGCGGTTGGCGCGGGGACTTGAAGGGTTCGGCATCCACCAAGGCGCGGTGGTGGCTCTGCTCTGCCGCGACCACTACGGTCTCGTCATCGCCATGGCCGCGTGCGGCAAGCTTGGGGCGCGGCTGGTGCTCATGAACACCGGATTCGCAAAGCCACAGTTCGCGCAGGTGTGTGAGCGGGAGCGCGTTGAGATCGTCCTCCACGACTCCGAGTTCTTCGGGCTCCTCGATGCGCTACCCGCCGACCTGCCGCGTGTGCTGACGTGGTTGGACGAGGGCGCCGAATGCCCAACCGGCGTGCGAACGATCGACGAGCTCATCGCCGCGAATTCGACCGAGCCGCTGCCGGCACCGACCAGTCCCGGCGGCTTCGTCATCCTCACCAGCGGCACAACGGGCCTGCCGAAGGGGGCGTCCCGGGCCACGACTTCCCCGTTGGCCACGGCGCAGATGGTCGACCGGATCCCGTTTCCCCGCAAAGGCACGATGGTCATCGTGTCGCCGATCTTCCACAGCACCGGCCTGGGAAGCTACATGCTCGGTGCCGCGCTGGGCAACAAGATCGTCACCACCCGACGGTTCGACCCTGAAGGCACTTTGAAACTGATCGCCGATCACCGTGCCGACATGCTCGTAGCAGTTCCGACCATGCTGCATCGCATGGTCGAGCTAAGCTCCGATGTCATTGCCAAATACGACATGTCATCGCTGAATACGATCATGCTGGCGGGGTCTGCGCTAAGGCCGGAGCTGTCCGAACGCGTGCAGGACACGTTCGGCGATGTCCTGTACAACTTGTACGGCTCCACCGAGTGCGCCGTGGCCACTGTGGCCACTCCAGCCGAATTACGGATCGCTCCCGGCACGGCCGGACGGTCGCCGGTGACCTGCGAAGTGGTGCTATTCGACGAGAACGGCCAGCGGGTCCACGGCGCCAACAAGCGCGGGCGGATCTTCATTCGCAGTGGGTCACCCTTCGAGGGTTACACCGACGGCCGGAACAAGCAGATCATCGACGGCTACATGTCTAGCGGCGACATGGGCCACTTCGACGAAGACGGGTTGCTGTTTGTCGATGGACGCGACGACGACATGATCGTCTCAGGCGGGGAGAACGTGTTCCCGCAGGAAGTGGAGAACCTCCTCGCCGAGCGCGACGACATCTTGGATGTGGCCGTGGTGGGTGTCGCCGACACCGAGTTCGGGCAACGGTTGCGGGCGTTTGTCGTGGCTCAACCCGGCACCAAACCGAACTCCGAGGAGATCAAGCTCTTCGTCAAGGGCAA
>DAOUYK010000325.1 GCA_030666145.1 Mycolicibacterium sp.
GTGGAGAGCCTGGACGAGCAGGCCGGCGGTGAGGCCGACGACGCCGAGAGCCGGTTGCCGAACCTGACCCAGGGGCAGCGGGTCGACGCGGCACGGCTGACCGCCGACGGGCACACCACCAACCCGCCCGCTCGGTACACCGAAGCATCGCTGATCAAGATGCTGGAAGATTTCGGCATCGGCCGGCCCTCGACCTACTCGTCGATCATCAAGACCATTCAGGACCGCGGCTACGTGCACAAGAAAGGCAGTGCGCTCGTCCCATCTTGGGTGGCGTTCGCCGTCATCGGGCTCCTCGAGCAGCACTTCGGGCGCCTGGTCGACTATGACTTCACAGCGGCGATGGAAGACGAACTCGACCAGATCGCCTCCGGTACTCAGCGAAGGTCCAACTGGCTCAACAACTTCTACTTCGGAGGCGATTACGGTGTCGAGGGCTCGATCGCGCGTGCGGGCGGGCTCAAGAAACTCGTCGGCGGCAACCTCGAAGAGATCGACGCCCGGCTGGTCAACTCCATCAAGCTCTTTGACGACGACCAGGGCCGCGCAATCAACGTCCGCGTCGGCCGCAACGGCCCGTATCTCGAGCGGATGGTCGCCAATGATCCCGAGAACCCAGGAGAGCTGACTCCGCAGCGGGCCAACCTGAGCGATGACCTGACACCGGACCAGCTGACTCTCGAACTCGCCGAGAAGGCCTTCGCGACACCGCAAGAAGGCCGCGCGCTGGGGCTCGATCCCCAGTCGGGCCACAAGATCGTCGCCAAGGACGGGCGGTACGGACCGTATGTGACCGAGGTGCTGCCGGCGCCGCCGGACGATGATAGCGGCACTGCTGGAGTTCCTGCGAAGAAGGGTAAGAAGCCGACCGGCCCCAAGCCGCGCACCGGCTCGCTGCTGCGCACGATGGATCTCGAGACGGTGACGCTCGAGGATGCGCTCAAGCTGCTGTCTTTGCCCCGGGTGGTCGGTGTCGACCCTGTCAATAATGAGGAGGTCACCGCGCAGAACGGGCGATATGGTCCGTACCTCAAGCGTGGCAACGACTCTCGCTCGTTGGCCACCGAGGAGCAGATGTTCACCATCACGCTGGATGAGGCGCTGAAGATATACGCCGAGCCCAAGCGCCGTGGTAGGCAGGGTGCGGCAGCCCCACCGTTGCGGGAGTTGGGTAACGATCCCTCCAATGGCAAGCCGATGGTTATCAAGGACGGGCGGTTCGGGCCCTACGTGACTGACGGTGAGACCAATGCCAGTCTGCGCAAGGGTGATGATGTGCTGTCTATCACCGATGACCGGGCCTCTGAGCTGTTGGCCGACCGGCGGGCTCGGGGTCCGGTCAAGAAGTCGGCAAAGAAATCATCGGCCAGGAAGGCGCCGGCGAAGAAAGCCGCCAAGAAAGCGGCGAAGAAAGCCGCCAAAAAAAGCTAGATGGGCGGGTCCACCTAGCTGGTCTCGTCGCCCGTGACCAGGTTTACTGGTCGGGCCAATTGCGTCGGCTCGGTGCGTCCGCGTAGCTCGACGGTCTCCGCGACGTTCCAACATAATGCTTCGGAGTCCAGGGCGCCGCGGACGGCTATCGCCGACGCCAGGACGTGTCCTTCTTCCAGCTTCGCCAACTCGGTCAGGCGTGCAGCCTCGTTCACCGGGTCACCGATCACTGTGTACTCGAACCGGGCCTGGGCGCCGATGTGGCCGGCGATGGCCCGCCCAGCGGACACACCAATACCGAATTCGCTCTCCCCGAGTACCTCGATGAGGCCGTCGTGCAGTTCGCGGGATGCAGCCAGCGCTGCTCCGGAGGCGTTGGGGTGCTCGATCGGCGCCCCGAATATGGCCAGGGCAGCGTCACCCTGGAACTTGTTGACGAAACCACCGCGCCGGTTCACCGTGTCGACGACGACGCGGAAGAAGTCGTTGAGCAGGCTGACGACTTCGGCGGCCGGGCGAGTCGCCGCCAGTTGGGTCGAGCCGACCAGGTCGACGAAGAGCACGGCCACTTCGCGCTCCCGGCCTCCGAGTTCGGTGCCGCGTTCGAGCGCACGTCGCGCGACGTCCTGGCCGACGTAGCGGCCGAACAGGTCGCGTAATCGCTGCCGCTCAGCTAGATCGTGCACCATGTCGTTGAACCCCGCCTGCAGCAGCCCGAGCTCGCTGGCATCGTAGATCTGCATGTGGGCGTTGAAATTTCCGCGTTGCACTTCACCGAGCGCCCAGCGCAGCTGGCGCAGCGGGTCCGCTATCGACATCGCGACCAACACGGTGCTTGCCAGCCCGATCAGCAGGGCGGCGATCGCCAAAAGCAGGACCGTCGCGGTGAGCTGTTCGGCGGGTGCAGTGAGGATCGCGAACTTGCTGGCCACCAACGCGATCACAATCGCCAGCACCGGCACACCGGTGGAAAGCAGCCAGGTCAGCACTTGGCGCAGGACCACGCCGGGCGCGCGGAAACTCTCCGGCACACCGCTGCGCAGCGCGGCAACTGCCACCGGCCGAAGGACACGTTCGGATTGCAGATAGCCGACGATCGAAGTGGCGGTGGCGCCCAGCAGGGTGGCCAGGGCAACCACGGGCGCAGACGTGCTGGCTACCGTCCAGGTCGCGACGATGAACATCACCGACCCCAATAACCAGGTGAAGGCGCTGATCACCGAACGGTAGAAGGGCATCTTCAGCGCCCGGATACGGGCCGCTTCGGTGTCGGCCGGGTCGCGATCGGCGAGCAGCATGTCGCGGCGCTGCCAGCGCACGACGGGAACGAGCATGCGTAGCGTCACGTACGCCGCGCAGGTGAACGACACGAC
>DAOUYK010000145.1 GCA_030666145.1 Mycolicibacterium sp.
ACCGCCTCGCTGACAAAGAACCAGTCCCGGGTGCGCGTAGAACGGGTCGCATTGGCGCTGCTGACCTACGTAGAGGAACGTACCGACGGCTTTCGCATCCTGATCCGCGATTCCCCGGCGAGCATCACCTCGGGTACCTACTCAACGCTGCTCAACGACGCCGTCAGCCAGGTGGCCTCGATCCTGGCGGGAGATTTCTCCCGCCGCGGGCTGGATCCCGACCTGGCACCCCTGTATGCCCAGGCGCTCGTCGGCTCGGTGTCGATGGCCGCGCAATGGTGGCTCGACGTGCGCGAGCCCAAGAAAGAAGTGGTGGCCGCGCACCTGGTCAACCTGTGCTGGAACGGGCTCACTCACCTGGAATCCGACCCGGTGCTGCACCAGGAGTAGCCGGTAGGCCAGCGAGTCCTCCCTGGTGCCTCAGCAGGCTGAGTGCCGCCGGCCGCGACCGCCCCGGCCGGTGCCTACGATGGAACCCATCATGACCGTATCGGGGACCATCGACGTCCACACCCCGATCGCGGGTCTCGTTGACCTCGCTCTGCGTGACCCCTCCCTGCAGGAGGTGGCTCGTCTCGCGGCCGACCGGCCTGCCGATCTCAATCTCGTCGGCCCGGCCGGCGCACGGCTCTATGTGGCTGTCGCGTGCGCTCAGTCCGGCCCGCTGCTGGTCGTCACCGCCACGGGGCGGGAAGCCGACGATCTGGCCGCGGAGCTGCGGGGAGTGCTCGGCGACGAGGTTGCCATGTTTCCATCTTGGGAAACGCTGCCGCACGAGCGGCTTTCACCCGGGGTGGACACCGTCGGCGCTCGGATGATGCTGCTGCGCCGCCTCTCCCATCCCGACGACGAGCGGCTGGGCCCCCCGCTGCGGGTCGTGGTGACCACCGCCCGGTCGCTGCTGCAGCCGATGGCCCTAAGGCAGCACGGCGACGAGGAGGAATTTGCACCGGTCACGCTGACTGTGGGCGCCGACCTCGGATTCGACAGGGGCTTTGACGGGGTCATCGCGCGGTTGGTTGACTTGGCCTACACCCGTGTTGACATGGTGGGCAAGCGCGGTGAGTTCGCCGTGCGCGGAGGCATTCTCGACATCTTCCCGCCGACGTTCGAGCACCCCGTGCGGATCGAGTTCTGGGGTGACGAGGTATCCGAGATGCGAATGTTCTCCGTCGCCGACCAGCGGTCCATATCCGAGATCGACGTCGACACCGTGATCGCGGTGCCCTGCCGCGAGGTGCTACTCACCGCCGATGTGCGTGATCGTGCCGCCGCACTGTCGGCCATGCACCCGGTGCAGGAGAACAGCGTGCCTGGAAGCGTGCCCGACATGTTGGCCAAGCTGGCCGAGGGCATCCCGTTCGACGGGATGGAGGCGCTGCTGCCGCTGCTCAGGCCAACTGATCTGGCGACGCTTCCGGATCATCTGCCTGTTGGGGCCGCGCTGTTGATCTGCGACCCGGAAAAGGTGCGTACCCGTGCCGCGGACCTGATCAAGGCCGGGCGTGAGTTCCTTGAGGCCTCGTGGTCGACCGCCGCGGTAGGCGGCGGGGTGCCGATCGATCTCGAGGCGATGGGTGCGTCGGGATTCGTCGGCTTCGACGCCGCGCGCGAGGCTGCCTGCAGTGCCGGGCGTTCATGGTGGACGTTGAGTCGCCTCGATGACGGCTCCTCTGCGACGGTCGGCATCCGGCCTGCACCCTCGGCCCGGGGGAAGACCCACAACGTCGAAGAGATCTTCGCGATGCTGCGCGCCCACGTCAGTCTCGGCGGATCCACCCCGAATTACGCAGTCGTCGTCACCCCGGGCACCGGCACCGCGATGCGCGTCGTTGAGCAACTAGGCGAAGCGGACACTCCTGCAGCGATGTTGGAGCCTGGATCGGCGCCCGGTGAAGGCGTGGTGGGCGTTCTCAAGGGTCCGTTGCGTGACGGTGTGGTGATCCCGGGCGCCAACTTGGTTGTGATCACCGAGGCAGACCTTACTGGCAACCGCGCCGCGGCCGCCGAAGGCAGAAGGCTGGCTGCCAAGCGCCGCAACGTCGTCGATCCGCTAGCTTTGACCGCCGGCGACCTGGTTGTTCACGATCAGCACGGCATCGGTCGGTTCGTCGAGATGACCGAGCGGGTGATCGGTGGTGCTCGACGGGAATACCTCGTGCTGGAATACGGGTCCTCGAAGAGGGGGGGTGGGACCGACAAGCTCTACGTACCGATGGACTCGCTGGACCAGCTGTCTCGCTACGTCGGCGGCGAAGCACCTTCGCTGTCCCGCCTGGGGGGCAGCGACTGGGCCAATACGAAGACCAAGGCCCGCAGAGCGGTCCGCGAGATCGCCGCCGAGTTGGTCGCGCTCTACGCCAAGCGCCAGGCCTCCTCCGGCCACGCGTTCAACCCTGATACCCCTTGGCAGACGGAGATGGAGGATGCGTTCGGCTTCACCGAGACCGTGGATCAGCTGACTGCCATCACCGAGGTGAAGTCCGACATGCAGAAAGCGGTCCCGATGGACCGGGTGATCTGCGGAGACGTTGGCTACGGGAAGACTGAGATCGCCGTACGGGCGGCGTTCAAGGCGGTACAGGATGGAAAACAGGTCGCGGTGCTGGTACCGACGACGTTGTTGGCCGACCAGCACCTGCAGACGTTCACGGCCCGCATGGCTGGATTCCCAATCACGGTGAAGGGGCTGTCGCGCTTCACCGACCCCGCCCAGTCCCGAGCCACGCTTGAGGGGATGAAGGACGGTTCGGTAGATATCGCCATAGGTACCCACCGACTGCTGCAGACGGGCGTGACCTGGAAGGACCTCGGCCTGGTGGTCGTCGACGAGGAGCAGCGATTCGGGGTCGAACACAAGGAGCACATCAAGTCCATGCGTACCCACGTGGACGTGCTCACGATGAGCGCGACGCCGATTCCGCGCACGTTGGAGATGAGCCTGGCCGGTATCCGCGAGATGTCAACGATCCTGACACCGCCCGAGGAGCGCTACCCCGTCCTGACATATGTCGGCCCGCACGACGACAAGCAGGTCGCCGCGGCGCTGCGCCGCGAGATGCTGCGGGACGGGCAGGCTTTCTACATCCATAATCGGGTGCGCACAATCGACCAGGCCGCCGCGAGGGTGCGGGCGTTGGTGCCCGAAGCCCGGGTTGTCGTTGCGCACGGGCAGATGCCCGAGGAGCAACTCGAACGCACCGTGGAGGGATTCTGGAATCGCGAGTACGACATCTTGGTGTGCACGACGATCGTCGAGACCGGCCTGGACATCTCGAACGCCAACACGCTGGTCGTGGAGCGTGCCGAGACGTTCGGCCTTTCTCAGTTGCACCAGTTGCGCGGTCGTGTGGGCCGTAGCCGTGAACGCGGCTATGCGTACTTCCTTTACCCGCCGGAGACTCCGTTGACCGAAACGGCCTACGACCGTCTCGCGACGATCGCCCAGAACAACGAATTGGGTGCGGGTATGGCTGTCGCGATGAAGGACCTTGAGATCCGCGGCGCCGGAAACGTGCTGGGTGCTGCGCAGTCCGGACACGTGGCCGGCGTGGGCTTCGACCTTTATGTGCGTCTGGTCGGTGAGGCCGTGGCAGCCTACCGCGCGACCGCGGACGGGGAAACCGTTGCTGCGGAACCGGAACCGAAGGATATTCGGATTGATCTGCCGGTCGACGCGCACTTCCCGCCCGATTACATCGGTAGCGATCGGCTGCGATTGGAAGCCTACCGACGGCTGGCCGCGGCCCAGAATGATGTCGCGGTTGAGGCGGTGATCGAAGAGCTCGTCGACCGGTATGGTCTGCTGCCAGAACCGGCCCAGCGATTGATTGCGGTCGCGCGACTGCGGTTGTTGGCGCGCGCGCACGGCCTCACCGAGATTGGGTCCGTGTCGGCGTCGACTCTGCGGATTTCGCCGCTGACGCTGCAAGATTCGGCGCAGCTCAGACTCAAGCGGCTCTATCCGGGAGCTAGCTATCGCGCTACCACCTCGACTGTGCAGGTGCCGATTCCGCGGTCCGGCAGCGGGGTGGCAGCGCCGCGGATCCGTGATTTTGACCTGGTGTCGTTCGTGGCAGGGTTGGTGCTGGCCGTCGACGGGCTTCCGCACGAGGAAGTTGATATTACGAAATTTGGAGGTACCACGCGCGAATGAACGATGTGACTCGTATAAGTCGGGGAATATGACGGTTGTCCTGGTCGACCCCCGCCGCCCGACGTTGGTGCCCGTCGACACGATCGCGCTGTTGGCAGGTGACGTCCAGTACACCGAGGAGTTGCCGATCAAGGTGGCGTGGTCGCTGCCGTCGGCTCGCCCCGCCTACGACGGCGTCCCTGCTGTGGTGCTGCTGTCCTCGGATCCCGACCATCCTTCGGTGGTGAGGCGAACCGCGGCGGGGGAGAGGGTGGTCGCTGCACCTGAGCCGCATTCTGGGGAGCGTTTGGTGGACGCAGTGGCATTGATGGACAAGTTGCGCACCGCGGGCCCGTGGGAGAGCCAACAGACGCACGACTCGCTGCGGCGCTACCTGCTCGAGGAAACCTACGAACTATTTGACGCGGTACAAGGCGGCGACCTCTCAGAGCTGCGAGACGAACTCGGAGATGTGCTGCTACAAGTACTCTTTCACGCCCGCATAGCCGAAGAAGCGCCTGCGAAGCCGTTCAACATCGACGACGTAGCCGATGCGCTGGTCCGTAAGCTCGGCCACCGGGTGCCCGCAGTCCTGGCCGGTGAGTCGATCACGCTGGAGGACCAGCTGGCTCAGTGGGAGCAACGCAAGGCTTTAGAAAAACGCGCGAGCTCCTGCTTCTCTGTCGTCGACGACATCCCGACTGGTCAGCCCGCGTTGGCATTGGCGCAGAAGGTGATTGCCCGCACTGAGTTGGCCGGACTGCCGTCGGACTTGATTCCCGCCGCGGTCACCTCGGTATCGGTGTCGGCCGATATTGACGCCGAGAGTGCTTTGCGTTTAGCGGTTCTGGAATTCATGGACGATGTGCGTGCCGCCGAGCGGTCGGTGGCTGCGGCCCGACGCGGCGCCGAGGTGGCCGAGGAGCTCGATGACGGGCCGCGGGACGCTATTGGCGGGGACGAATGGCGATCGCATTGGCCCGGCGTAACTGTCGAGGCCGACTCAGAGCAGTAGGTTCTCAGCTGACCAACTGGTCGCCCAGGAAGCGGTCACTACCGGTGACGCCGGGCAGCACGAAGAAAAACCCGCCTCCGACCGGCATGATGTACTCCTCCAACGGTTCGCCTGTCAGCCGAGCCTGGACGGCAAGAAATCCCTTGTCCAGGCTGCGCTGGTAGGCGATAAATGCCAGGCCCTGGTCGAGTCGCCCCGCGCCGTCGAAGCCGCGCGAATAGTTGAATCCTCGACGCAGGATCAAATTGTCCTCTGTTGCCGGGGTGCGCGGTTTGGCCAGCCTTACGTGGGCATCCAGCGGAATTCTCATTCCGTCTGGGTCGGATCGGTAATCGGGATCGGTGAATTCTCCGGACAGGCCCAGTGGAGCGCCGCTGACCTTTGCGCGGCCGATGAGCGCCTCTTGCTCGACCAGTTGGGTCCGATCCCAGAATTCGACGAACATCCGGATGATGCGCACCGCCTGGTAGGAACCGCCCACCGCCCAGTCGGGCTCGCCATCGTCTGCAGACACCCAGATGTGGCGGTCCATCACCGGGCTGTCGTTGACATCGAGGTTCGCCGTTCCGTCCTTGAACCCGAGCAGGTTGCGCGGCGTGCCGGCTCCTGAGGCCTGCCCCGCCCCGATGCCTCGGGCATAGCCGTCGACCATCCAGCGCAGCACCAGGTCGCTACGGGTTCGACGCATCAACTGGCGCAGCGCAAACTGCATGGTGTCGTGGTGCCCGGCCTCGAAGATGATCGAGATGTCGCCGTGTGAGAGCTTGGGGTCCAGCCGGTCATTGGCCAGGAACGGCATGGCGACCAGTTCCTTGGGTTTGCGGTCGGCGAGCCCGAAGCGGTCGTCGAACAACGACGCCCCGACGCCGACCACGATCGAGAGGTTGTCGGCGGGGGGCTTGTCACCCAGGATCCCGGAGTCGACGGGCGGGTAGGTGGGGTCACGCGTCTCAATTGGTTGACCCGCCATCAACGCCCGGATGTCTTCAGTGAGCCCCCGCAGCGTGGCCGTCAGCGCGGCCCGGTCCTCGGACAGCACGTTAAAGGATGCGACGAGCCCCTGTTCGGGGATCGGCAACGCGGTGATCCCGGCCTGGTAGGTGCCCTCGAACGGCACGAACCGCTCGGCGGCCTCGGCAGATGGGCCCTCGTGGGGGGGTGAGCACCCGGCCAGGGAGCCCGCGCCTACCGCGGCGCCGGCGCCCAATGCCCCCGTGACGAACCCGCGACGAGATATCCCAGGGCGATGTGATTGTGGCTTCATCACTGCAGCCTCAGCGCTCCCGAAATCTGAGACATATTCTCGGAGAGCCCGGCGAGCTGAGCCTTGAGCTTGTCGATGGTCGCCGGATCGACGGTCACCTCGGGGCAGCGTGGCGACGGGTAGGGATCGTTCTCGGTGCAGAACAGCACCCAGCCCTCACCCCGGCGGAGCGGTGCCATCGTCTCGTAGACCTAGTTGATTCCAGCCTCGACTTTGCCCAGCAGGGCCGGGTCGGCCTCCGCCAGAGCCGGACTCAGCTTGGCGATCGCTTCACGTGAACCCTGCATGTTTGCGTCGAAGTCCCACAGGTCGGTCTTGGAATAGCGATCCTCCTCGCCGGTGATTTTTCCTTGAGAGACCTCTTCGATCAGTTCGGCCGCGCCGGCCGACACGTCAACCGGGGTGACCTCGACCGAGGGGAACTGCTCCTTCAACGTGGCGGCGTCGGCGTCGAGCTGGTCGGCAAATTGCGTACCGCCGTCGGTGGTGTTCTGTTCGAACAGCAGGTATTCCAGGCGATGCCAACCGGTGAACTCTGGGTCGTCGGCGCCGACGAAGTCGTCTATGCGCGCGTCGATCTTGCCGTCGATGTCCTCGACGAGCCCGGCGAGCGGCTCGATGCGTTCCCATGGCATCCGTGAAGGCGCGTACGCGTTTTGCGCGGCCTGCAGATCACCAGCCCGGACGGCATCGGTCAACACTTTGACAACGGTGACCAACTCGTCAATTTGGGCGGTTGCGTAGTCCTTGTAGTGCACCGTGGCCTGCTCGGCCAGCGGGTTGGGGGCAGCGGCGGCCGATATTGCCGGTGTGGTCTCGGCAGAACCGTTGGCCCCGCCGTCGGCTGCATCGCCGCCGGAGTTCCCGCCGGAGCAGCCAGTGAGAACCAGCCCTGTGGCCACCATCGACACTGGCCAGGCGACGTACTTTGTCATCGAGCCTCCTACTCCGTGGGTGCATGAACGCTCCAACGTCAGCGGGCGCATGAACGCTGCAACATCACTACCATAAGGATAGCCATACCTAAATTTTGTGGGCAATGCGGCTCGCGCTAATTCCCTCATCCGGGGTCTCGGGCGCTTGGGCGCCCCGCGCGGCGGTGTGTGTTGAACCGACCATCGTGGTGTGCGTGGCAGCATGGGTATTGATCAGAGTGGTTGAGGAGTCCGGTGACGCGGGTGCGTTGGCTGCAGGCAATGGCCGTGATCGGCGCGACAGCGCTGCTCATGGCCTCTAGCTGCTCGTGGCAGCTCGGGATCCCTATCCCCGATGGCGTTCCGCCCCCTTCCGGTGATCCGGTGCCGCAGATCGACACCTATGCCAAGGGCCGGCCCGCTGATCAGCTGCATGACTGGGCGGCCGAGCGTGCGCCCTCGCTCAAGATTCCGGTGACGGCGCTGGAGGCATACGCCTACGCGGCCCGAGTGGCCGAGGTGGTGAACCCCGACTGCCATCTTGCCTGGACGACGCTGGCGGGCATCGGTCAGGTGGAAAGCCACCATGGCACGTACCGCAGCACGACAATCGAAGCCAATGGTGATACCTGGCCGCCTATTCGCGGGGTCTTGCTGGACGGCACCAACGGCAACCTTGAGATCCTCGATGGCGACGCGGTCAGCCATGATGGGGAGGAGCCCTACGCCCGCGCGATGGGGCCGATGCAGTTCATTCCGGAGACGTGGGCGCTCTACGGCGTCGACGCGAACAACGACGGTGTCGCCAGCGTGGACAACATCGACGATGCGGCGTTGTCGGCGGCGGGATATCTGTGCTGGCGTGGAAAGGACCTGGCGACACCCCGCGGCTGGATGGAGGCACTGCGCGCCTACAACCATTCCGACCAGTACGCTCGCAACGTCCGGGACTGGGCGACCGCTTATGCCGGCGGACATGCGCTCTGAGCGCACCCACCGACAGCGCAGGCTCTAGGCTCAAGCCCGAGCCCGTTTCAGAGTCCGTTTCCAAGCCCGCTTGAGCGCCGTTGCGGCCAGAGACCAAGGAGACAACAGTGCCCATCATCGAGCAGGTCGGAGCCCGCGAGATTCTCGATTCCCGGGGAAATCCGACAATCGAGGTCGAGGTGGGCCTGCTGGACGGCTCCGTGGCCCGCGCGGGGGTTCCCTCAGGCGCCTCGACTGGTGAGCACGAGGCTGTGGAGCTTCGCGACGGAGGATCCCGCTACCTCGGCAAAGGCGTTCAGAAGGCCGTCGAGGCGGT
>DAOUYK010000139.1 GCA_030666145.1 Mycolicibacterium sp.
GGTCGTCTCTGGTGGCCAACTACGTGCTACTGGCCATCCTGGTCCGCATCTCGCATGCCGCTCGCCGGCCGTTCGGTACCGGGCCGGTACCCCCGGCGCCCATCGCTGCAGCTAGCACTGAGGTGATCGAGAAGGTATGAACACCTCGCTTCGCCGCATCTCCGTCATGATCATGGGCCTGGTCGTGCTGCTGCTTGCCAACGCCACCCTGACCCAGGTGTTCACCGCCGACAGCCTCCGTTCGGACCCGCGCAACCAGCGGGTCTTACTCAACGAGTACTCCCGTCAGCGCGGCCAGATCTCGGCGGGCGGGCAGCTGCTGGCCTACTCGGAGTCGACGCAGGGCCGGTTCCGCTTCCTGCGCGTCTACCCGAATCCGATGGCCTACGCGGCCGTCACCGGGTTCTACTCGCTGAGTTACTCGAGCACCGGACTGGAGCGCGCCGAGGACACCATTCTCAACGGATCCGACTCACGTCTATTCGGTCGCCGTCTCGCCGATTTTTTCACCGGCCGCGACCCCCGAGGCGGCAACGTCGCCACCACGATCAATCCTCCTGTGCAGCAGGCGGCTTGGGATGCACTGCGGTCAGGCTGCGACGGACCGTGCGATGGTGCGGTGGTGGCGCTGGAGCCGTCCACCGGAAAGATCCTGGCCATGGTGTCGTCGCCTTCCTATGACCCGAACCTGTTGGCTACCCACGACATCGCCGAGCAGACCGCGGCGTGGGCGGTACTGCGAGACAACCCCGCCTCACCGCTGTTGAACCGGGCAATCTCGGAGACCTACCCACCAGGGTCGACGTTCAAAGTCCTCACCACTGCGGCGGCCCTCCAGTCCGGGGAGTCTCCCGACGCCGTGCTGACCGCGGTGCCGGCGATCACCTTGCCGAATAGCACCGCGATGCTGGAGAACTTCGACGGCGAACCCTGCGGCGATGGCCCGACCACCACCTTGAGCTATGCATTCGCCCACTCCTGCAATACCGCCTTCGTGCAGCTGGGCATTCACACCGGCGCGGAGGCACTGCGCTCCACGGCACACGCGTTCGGGATCGATGTCGTGCCCGCGCCCATTCCTTTGCAGGTGGCCGAATCCACCATCGGCCCGATCTCTGACGATGCGGCGCTAGGGATGTCGAGCATTGGCCAGAAGGACGTGGCGCTGACGCCGCTCCAGAACGCGATGATCGCGGCGACCGTCGCGAACAAAGGGATCACGATGCAGCCGCACCTGGTCGAAAGCCTGATTGGGCCCGACCTTGTCAACATCGCGACCACCGCACCGAGCAAAGTGCGTCGAGCGGTGCCGGCGCAGGTCGCCGATACACTAAAGGACTTGATGGTCGCCGCCGAGCAGGTGACGCAGCAGAAGGGCGCCCTCGCAGGCGTGCAGATCGCATCCAAGACCGGCACTGCAGAGCACGGCACAGACCCCCGCAACACCCCGCCGCATGCCTGGTACATCGCGTTCGCGCCCGCGCAGGCCCCCAAGGTTGCGGTCGCGGTGCTGGTCGAGAACGGCGGGAACCGGCTTTCGGCGACCGGCGGCGCAGTGGCCGCTCCCATCGGACGCGCAACCATCGCAGCAGCATTGCGGGGGGCTTCATGAGCCCCCGCGTCGGAGTGACCCTCTCTGGCCGCTATCGGCTGCAGCGACTGATCGCCACCGGCGGCATGGGCCAGGTGTGGGAAGGCCTGGACGCCAGGTTGGGAAGACGCGTCGCCGTCAAGATACTCAAGGCCGAGTACTCCACCGACGGCGAGTTCGTCGAGCGCTTCCGCGCCGAGGCGCGCACGGTGGCAATGCTGAACCACCCGGGTATCGCCGGGGTGTACGACTACGGCGAGACCGACATGGACGGCGAGGGCCGCACCGCCTACCTGGTTATGGAACTGGTCAACGGTGAGCCGCTGAACTCGGTGATCAAGCGGACCGGGCGGCTCTCGTTGCGGCACGCGCTGGACATGCTCGAGCAGACCGGCCGAGCGCTGCAGGTTGCCCACACCGCCGGGCTGGTGCACCGCGACGTCAAACCGGGCAATATCCTGATCACCCCCACCGGCCAGGTGAAGCTGACCGACTTCGGTATCGCTAAGGCCGTCGACGCCGCACCCGTCACGCAGACTGGCATGGTGATGGGCACCGCGCAGTACATCGCGCCCGAGCAGGCCCTGGGCAATGACGCAACCGCCGCCAGCGATGTGTACTCCCTCGGCGTGGTTGGCTACGAATCGGTGTCGGGCAGGCGGCCGTTCACGGGCGACGGTGCGCTCACCGTGGCGATGAAGCACATCAAGGAGAACCCTCCCCCGCTGCCCGCCGACCTGCCGCCCAACGTCCGGGAACTGATCGAAGTCACGCTCGTCAAGAACCCCAGCATGCGCTACAAGGCCGGCGGAGCCTTCGCCGATGCCGTCGCCGCGGTCCGGGCCGGGCGCCGGCCCCACAGGCTCACCCCCGCCCCATCGGACAGGCGCGCATCACCCACCGCGGTGCCGGCCTCCGCCGCAGCCCATGCCGCCGAGGCCACCCCGCGCGCCCCGGCAATCGCGGCGCGCGCCCGCACCACCGGAAGCCACCACCGCCCGGCGCCGCCGGCGCGCAGCACTTTTTCGTCGGGTCAGCGCGCATTGTTGTGGGCCGCCGGGGTGCTCGGGACGCTGGCCATTATCATCGCGGTCCTGATTGTGCTCAGCGCACAGGACCGCAGAGATCGCGCGCCCACACCACCCACTGTCACCGAAACGGCGCCAGCCCAGACGTCAATCCCCGCCGCGCCGGACACTCCTGCCGCCGCACCCCCCACAAGTGCCGATGAATTGGACCCACATCGGGTATCCCCGCTCCTCGACAATGCCTCGCATTCTATGGTGGCGTTGGACCCCCCGGCCTCAGAACAGACGGTGCCATGACCACCCCCCAGCACCTTTCCGACCGATACGAAGTCGGCGAGATCCTTGGCTTCGGCGGAATGTCGGAAGTCCACCTGGCCCGCGACTTGCGGTTGCACCGCGACGTGGCGATCAAGGTACTGCGCGCTGATTTGGCCCGCGACCCGAGTTTCTACCTACGATTCCGTCGGGAAGCGCAGAACGCGGCCGCCCTGAACCACCCCGCGATCGTCGCGGTGTACGACACAGGCGAGGCGGAGACGACGACCGGACCGCTCCCCTACATCGTGATGGAGTACGTCGAGGGCGTCACCTTGCGCGACATCGTCCACACTGAAGGACCGATGCCCCCACAGCGCGCCATCGAGGTCATTGCCGATGCCTGTCAGGCCCTCAACTTCAGCCATCAGCACGGCATCATCCACCGCGACGTCAAGCCCGCCAACATTATGATCAGCAAGACCGGCGCGGTGAAGGTGATGGACTTCGGCATCGCCCGCGCACTGGCCGACGCCGGTAATCCGGTCACGCAGACCGCCGCAGTGATCGGTACGGCGCAGTACCTGTCACCTGAGCAGGCCCGCGGCGTGAAGGTCGATGCCCGCTCCGATGTCTACTCGTTGGGTTGTGTGCTCTACGAGGTCCTCACCGGTGAGCCGCCTTTCGTCGGCGACTCCCCCGTCGCTGTGGCCTATCAGCACGTCCGTGAGGACCCCGTCCCGCCGTCGGGTAGACACGGCGGCATCTCCCCCGAGCTCGACGCGGTCGTGCTCAAGGCGCTGGCCAAGAATCCGGAGAACCGCTACCAGACGGCCGCCGAGATGCGTACGGATCTCGTGAAGGTACACAGCGGCGAGACGCCGGACGCTCCGAAGATCCTCACCGACGCCGAGCGAACGTCGCTGCTATCGGCTGCCCCGTCGCATGACCGCACCGAGCGCATTGCGTCCGTGGGCTCCTACCAACCGGGTTACGGAGACCGCCGGCGTCGCGGTTGGGCGGCGCGATCGTTGATGGCCATGGCGATCCTGGCGGTGCTCACCGTGGTGGTCACCATCGCCATCGGTACGTTCGGTGGCACTACTCGCGACCTCGCAGTGCCCGACGTCAAGGGTCAGGTTTCCGACGACGCGATTGCCGCACTACAAAATCTGGGGTTCAAGACCACCGTGCAGCGAAACCCGGACTCTAAAGTTCCGCCCGATTACGTCATTAGCACAGATCCGGCCGCCAACAGCTCGGCGAAAGCGGGCGGCGAGGTCACTGTGAACGTCTCGACCGGGCCCGAGCAGCGCGAGGTTCCCGACGTATCCAACCTCACCTATGGCGAAGCGGTGCGAAAGCTCACCAGCGCGGGCTTCAACCGCTTCCGGCATACCACCTCTGAGTCTCTGCCCGAGCATAAGGACCGCGTGATATCCACGTTGCCGCCGGCGAACCAGACCTCGGCGATCACCAACGAGATCACTGTTGTGGTGGGGGCGGGTCCGGCCACAGCTGCTGTGCCTGAGTGCGTCGGTCAGACGGTCGCGGTATGCCAGCAGATCCTTTCGGCGTCTGAGTTCACCAACGCCGTGCCGGTCGAGGTCGACAGCACCGCGGCGGCGGGACAAGTCATAGGCACCGATCCCGCTGCCGCCCAAACGGTTTCACAGGACATGGTGATCCAGATCCAAGTATCACGCGGCAACCAGTTCGTGATGCCGGATCTCAGGGGAATGTTCTGGACCGACGCGGAGCCGCGGCTGCGTGCGCTGGGCTGGACCGGCATCTTGGACAAGGGCGGCGACGTGCAGAACAGCGGTCAGCGCACTAACGCCGTCGCGCGTCAGAGTCCGGCGACCGGATCTGCCGTGGGCTTCGGTGGCAGGGTCACGCTGAACTTCGCGTCGTAGCGGCCTGCACTGCGCCGGCGACCTCATCCTCCAGACGCCGGACGAGCCCCTCGTCGGGCGCGGTGCCGCAACCGGCCAGCCAGTTGGCCAGCATCCGGTGCCCGCCCTGGGTGAGAATCGATTCGGGGTGAAACTGCACACCGTGAATCGGTAGGTCGACGTGGCGCACCCCCATGATGATGCCGTCTTCACCTTTCCCGTCGCTTCGCTCGCCCCGGTAGGCGCGGGCGGTCACCTCGAGTTCAGCGGGGACCGTCTCGGGCAGGATCGTCAACGAGTGATACCGGGTGGCGACAAAAGGGTCCGGAAGACCTTCAAGCACACCGGTGTTCGAGTGATAGACCGTACTTGTCTTGCCGTGCAGCAGCTCCGGCGCCCTGTCGACGGTGGCGCCGAACGCTACCCCGATGGCTTGATGGCCCAGGCACACACCCAACAGCGGAGTCCGGGCAGCTGCGCATGCGTAGACCAGCGGGATGCACGCCCCTGCACGCTCGGGAGTGCCCGGGCCGGGGCTGAGCAGCACACCGTCGAATTCCTCGGCCACGGCCACGACATCGGCCTCGGTAGCCAACCGCTCGTCGTCGTTACGCCACACCTTGGCGTCGACGCCGAGTTGGCCCAGATACTGGACCAGGTTAAACACGAAGCTGTCGTAGTTGTCGAGTACCAAGACCTGCATTCGAACAAGGCTACCGTCGGCGAATTCGGCCCGGTCAGCGACGCCGGAGGCGCCACCGAGCGCGATTCACTAGTAGCCAAGCGGGCCGATGGGCTGGGCGAATTTCATCCGAACGGGCTGCTCGTGTCCGACGAGCGCGACTTCCCCGACCTCTTCGGTGTAGCCCAAGCCGAACCGCGCCGCATACCGCTTGTAGAGCGTCACCATCGGAGACTCCGACAGCGCTTCCTGCATCGCCGCAGCATCGCCGACCGCGGAGATGACATAGGGCGGACTGTAGGTGCGGCCGTTCAGCAGCAGCGTGTTCCCCACGCAGCGTGGTGCCGAGCTCGCGACGATGCGCTGGTCCTGCATCTGGATACCTTCCGCGCCCACGCTCCACAAAGCGTTCAGCACGGCTTCGATGTCCTGTTGGTGCACCACCAGGTCGTCGGGGGACGCATCGCGGGGGAATCGCCCCTGGGCGTCGCGTTGGGCGTCGCTGAGAGTCACTACGAGCCCAGGCCCCTTCACCGGGGTCAGGCCCACCTGGGCGGCCATCACGTCGGCGCGCCGGGTGATCGCGGACAGCGCCGCCTGGGTACCGGGGGAGCCGCCGTGGTGGTTATCGATCTTGTTTGCCGTGGCGTCGCGCTGGGCGGTCAATCGGTCGACGGATTGCTGGGCCTCCCGAACGAGATCAACCAGACGGGGCGAGTCACTCCCGCGTATCTCGTCGCCGCCGGAAACACCGTGTGTCGCCCCTAACAACAGCCCGGCCACAACACATACGGCGGGGACACCCAAGCGCCACGCCGATCGAGGCGACGGGGGACCACTGTGGTCTTTCATCGCTGGTCTTTCATAGCGTTCGTCTCCTGGTGAAGTCGGCAACAGGGCTGCGTTAGGCTTTCTGACAACCATCGTCGCACTGGCGACGCCGATCATCTGAAGGTACGCATGCCCAAGTCCAAGGTCCGTAAGAAGAACGACTTCACCATCAACCCGGTGAGCCGGACTCCGGTCAAGGTGAAAGCCGGCCAGTCGGGCAGGTGGTTCGTCGTGCTGTTCGTCAGTCTGATGCTGATAGGGCTGACATGGCTGGTCGTGTTTCAGTTGGCCGGCAGCGGACCCGACGTACCGAGCTTTCTGCAGTGGATGGCCGATCTCAACGTGTGGAACTACGCCATCTCTTTCGCTTTCATGATCACCGGGTTGTTGCTGACCATGCGCTGGCGATGATCGCGGTAGTCAGATGAATTCATCTTGGCTGCTTGGCGTTGTCCTGCGCGAAACCTGTTCGTTACCGGATCACAACCATGTGATTCATCCCCATTGGGGATAGCAGTTGTGGATAGCCGCATTTACCGTGGTAGGAGGTGTGAATTGTCCATCGAGCAAACTCAGTGGGGTCCGCCGACGGGGGGCATCGTCGGGGCCGGAATCCTCGGGTTTGTCCTGACCGTAGGCGCTGTGACGCTGGTCACAGACCTGCCGGGACGCATACTGGTCGGCCTCGCTGCCGTCGGCATATTGATATTTGCATTGATGTCTGGTCGTGCACGTCCAAAACTGGCAATCGTCGACGGGGTCCTTGAGTACCGCGGTTGGTGGCGCACCCGACAACTCAAGCGGGCCGAAATCAAGCTGATCCGGATCACTGAATTCCGCCGGATCGGCCGCAAGGTGCGCCTATTGGAGATCGACACCATCGACGGCACTCTGCTGGTGCTCAGTCGCTGGGACCTCGGCGGAGACCCGCTAGGGGTACTCGACGCACTCACCGACGCCGGGTTTGCTCCCGGCGTCGGGTGATGTGGGCGTAGTTATTGGCGCTGGGCACGCGAGGCATCCTCGGTGCACCACGATCGCTAGGAAATGGTCACCGACTCGACCAGGACTGCTTCAGCCGGTCGGTCGCCGCGATCGGTCGCGGTGGTCGCGATGGCGTCGACGACCTTCTGCGACTCGGGATCGACGACCTCGCCGAAAATAGTGTGCCGCCGGTTTAGGTGCTCGGTCCTACCTACGGTGATGAAGAACTGCGAACCGTTGGTGCCCGGGCCCGCGTTGGCCATCGCCAGCAGATAGGGCTTATCGAACTGCAACTCCGGATGGAATTCATCGGCGAACTGGTAGCCCGGCCCGCCGCGACCGGTACCGGTCGGGTCGCCGCCCTGGATCATGAAGCCGTCGATCACGCGGTGAAAAACCATTCCGTCGTAAAAGGGGCCCGAGGATCCGCCCGATGCGTTCTCAGTGCTGTAGTCCTTGGTGCCCTGCGCCAGCCCAACGAAGTTGGACACCGTCTTAGGGGCATGATTTCCGAACAGGGCGATCTTGATGTCACCGCGATTGGTATGCAGGGTCGCGGTCGCTGTCTGAATGGGGCTCGTCACGAGAAGTCAGTGTGCCACGGCGGGCCTGATGACCAACCCGGCACCTTGTTGTCGCGGAGATGGCAGGCTTGGGGCGCGAAGTCCGTCAGTGCGAGAAAGGTAGCGCATGAGCTCCAATACCGAGGATCGATTGACCCCGAGCCAACGGCTCGGCCGAGGCCTGAAGTACTCGACCGTCGGCCCGGTCGACCTCACTAGGGGAGCCCTTGGTGTAGGGCTTGAATCGGCGCGATCCTCGGCCGCATGGGCCGGCGACCGCTACCGTCGCAGTCAGGTCGCCCGCCAGCTGACGGCCGACCTCGCCTCGGCGCAGGGCGCCGCCGGAGCCGAGATCTCAGCGGCGCAGGAAGTGGTGGCCAACCTCCCCGAGGCGCTTGAGAAGGCTCGCCGGGGCCGCAGCCGTCGCCAGAAGCTCCTGCTGGCAGGCATCGGCGTTGCGGTGCTGGCCGGGGGAGCGGTGGCCTTCGTGGTCATCCGTCGCTCGTCGCAGCCAGAGCCGTCACCGCTGCCACCCAGTGTCGAGATCGCTCCCAAGCCCTAGCGGGGTGGGCTGGTCCACACATTCGGTCGCGGTCCTATCGGTTGCAGTCAATCGGGCCGCGGTGCCTTAGGCATGCCACCAAAGATCGCTGCGGTGTAACCCAGCCAGCCGTGCGTGCAGGCGTGCACCGGTATCGTTTCTCGGCGGGGTTGGGATTCTCACGTCATTACGTCACACCGATCTCGGTGCGCGGTCAGCGCACCGACGTAAACGCCACCAAGGAATCACGCGAATGCTGCTCACCGATGCCTTCCTCGCCAAGAAGGCGGAGTTCGCCAACGGAGGACTCGATGTCCGCGGCGGAATTCTTGGAACCATGTTCGTGCCGCCACCGCTCAGAGAGGGCCAAGGCCCCGCGCGCGTCGGCCGGCTCGACCTCGTCAGTCTGCTTCGGACCGGCCCGAGCGACCACCAAAAGCCGTACCGGCTGACGATTGACTTCATCGATGCCGACGGCAACAGGCTGCATGTTCTCGAGGACACGATCGTTTTCGACGATCCCGCCGAGGGGGGTGGATGCTGGGTCTCACCC
>DAOUYK010000205.1 GCA_030666145.1 Mycolicibacterium sp.
AGGTTCCTTGTCCGCCAGAAGAGAACATGACTAAAGGGACGATGACTATCTCAGAGTATTTGGCCCATAAAGGCTTCTATCTAGCTCCGAAGATCTGACGATGCCCAAGGGGTTGGGCAGGCTCTTGAGCAGCTAGGCCGGTGTGATGACGACGGTCGTGTAATCAGCCAGCGCGGAAGGCGGGGGTGTTCTTACGGGTAGTCATTGCTGGTCCTCTCGTTCACGCTCAGCCTTCCAAGGGCTGGGCTCGGTCACCCAGTAGGTCGGGGTGGCCCTGTACTGCTGCAGCTGTTCAAGCTTCCGTTCCTGAATCTGTTCCTGAGCGCATCCGACACATACACGGGGTTCGCCTGGGTCGAGCCCGTTGACTAGCTCTGCAAGCTCCCCACAGGCGTTGCAGGGCTTGAGGAACAAGGTCCCCCGGAGGTTGCCCTCCGGAGTTCCCTGATCACTCATAGCTACTCAGAACTCCCTCGCGATATAGCAGCGCGAACGAGGTCCGCCAGGCTCTCTTGTTGGTGAAGCGGCTTCTTATCGACACCGCTGCTGAATGATATTGGCAAACCGGCATTTTGGCGTTTCTGGTCCTCGGCGATTTCCTTAGCGCGTTGCTTTTCAGCTTCGAAACGCAACAGATCCGCCGCGTTCTTGTTCTTGTTCTTGTTCTCTTCGTATGGCGATGTCATCAGAGTGCCCTCACAGGTTGGCCGGTGTTGCACTTCCCACTGCTCTGGAACGGGTTCGACGGCGCTTCCTCGGATCCAGCCGCTGGTTCTTGCGCGTCCTGACTGGCTCCGGTTGCCGGTTTGGTGTCGCTTAGCGGTTCGCCTGGCGTCACCTTGTTGCCGTCGGAGAGATCCGTGGCGCCGGATGGGCTTTCGGCTATGGCAGCGTCCAGCGCCTCGCTGAGTTCCTCCTCGTCAGCCGGATCGGCCACCCCGATCAGTCCGTCGTCGGTGGTACCGAGTTCCTCGTCAGCCTGATCGGTCACCGCGGTGCGTGAGTCGTCGCTGGTATCGAGTTCCGCGTCTACCAGAAGGGGCGCTTCGGTTGTTGGGGTGTCGATTCCGCTAGTGGCGTCCGCGGCTACACCACCAGCCGCAGTAGTTGCCGCATCATCTTGTCCGACGTCTTCAGCGGGAGCCTCGGGCAATCCCTGACCGGCAGGCCACGGGTCGCTATCCGATGGCAACGCGGTGGCCGCGACGTTGGATGGATCGTCGACAGCAGCCGACACGGCCGCAGACGCATCCGAGTTGGCTAGCTTCGAATTATGGTCAGCCACCGAGATTTCATACGCCGCCTCTCGGTTAAGCGCGATCGCCATTCCGATCGGGCCAAACGGAAGAATTGGGCCGACGCCGGGACCGGCATGGACGGGATTGAGAAGTCCTGGGCCTGGAAGTTGGCTCCAGTATTCTGCGCCGGAGGAATATCCTCCGTTGAGCACCCCGTCGATGATCAGGGCCGGAATGTTGACGACAGCGTTGAAGGCACCGATCAGGTCGAAGGCCAAAACGGCCTCGACGACTTGTGCCATGGCAGCACCGGCGGCGGCGATGCCGTTGCGCACCGGAGCCAAACTCACAGCGACCATCTGTGAAACGATGTCCGGCTGGTTGAGCAGAGACCGCAGGTAGTCGGTCGCCACTGACAGGCTCTCTATTGGCTGCATGATGGCGTCGGTGATCGCGGCGAACGCTGCGGCGCCATCACCGTCCGCGAGCGCGGCACCGGCCTCGACCAGGGAAGCCACCTGGATCTCGACGGTTGTGCTGATGATCGGGAATGGGTTAGCGGTCATGAACTCGCTATGTAGGTCTGGGCTGGCTGAGAACTGAGCCAGGGAGTTGTGTTGCGCCTGCTCCTGCAGGGTCTCGCTCTCTTCGAGCCGTTCCTTCACGTGGGTGACGACGCTCTTCACGCTCGAATCGGAATGATCGCCGGAGAACAGGTCGTTGATCTTCTCGATCACCTCGACCAGCGCCACCATCTCGGGGTCCTTGACGGTGCCCGTCCCGGCTGCCTTGGCTGGTTCCAGGGTCACGCCGCCTGCGAGCTTTCCGGAGGTGGTGCCCTGCTCATGCTGGGCGATGTAGTCGAAATCGACCATCGATAGGTCAATCTCATGCTGAAGCTGCTCGACGGTGATCACCAGAGCAAGGTGGCGCAGGTAGATAGACAGCTTTTCCAGTGCGAGGTCCTTGTAGTTGACGATCTGAGACAGGAAGTCGTACTGACGCAGGAACGTGCCGACATCCTTGCGGAACATGATCAGTTCATCCAGCGCGGCTTTGTCGTTGGTGTCGTCGGCGGTGCGTTCACGGTCGCGGAAGCGGTCACGCGCTGGCGTCACCCACTTCATCAAGGCGTTGTTTCCCTCGTGCGCCAGGTAGTCCGCCGCGAGGGCATCGACCTCGGCTTCGTAG
Organism: Mycolicibacterium sp.; assembly: GCA_030666145.1. Classification (GTDB taxonomy): domain Bacteria; phylum Actinomycetota; class Actinomycetes; order Mycobacteriales; family Mycobacteriaceae; genus Mycobacterium. Next base: position 2,430 of record DAOUYK010000205.1, read on the forward strand.
TAGATGGTGGCGGCGGCGAGCTTGGCCATCCGCTGAGCCGGGCGAGTTCAGCATCGGACAGGAACCGAACCGGCATGAGACACGCTATCCGCGGCCACAAGCACTCGACAAGACCCGGACTGCGCCGCACGCAAGGGGATCCCCTTGCGTGCTTACAAAAACAACCGGGTTCGTTCTGTTGCTAAGGCGACCCCATCAAGCACCGTCGTTGCGTGCGTGCCTACGAGACCCGACCCGACCACCACGAAGCCGTCATCCACATCGCCATGATCGGCCTCATGACCCGACCACTCGCACGGACGTGACCAGTTTCCGAACGCGCTCTTAGGCGGGGACCTCGCGCTTGCGGCGACGTACGGTGGCGATGGCGGTGTTCAACCCGCGGCGCCGACCGGTGGCTGGGTCCACGGCGTCGAGCTCGGGCGGCAGTTCATGGAACATCCGCTCGCTGTGGGTTTCGGGGGCATCGTCGGCGGTGGCCCGCAGGTACTTGTTGGGCAGCGACAGCTTGGCGATGGTGCGCCAGGTCTTGCCGTACTGCACCGGGAATGATCCTGTGGTGTAGGGCAGGTCGTACTTGTCGCAGACCTCGCGGACCCGCACCGAGATCTCCGAGAGCCGGTTGCTCGGCAGGTCCGGATAGAGGTGATGCTCGATCTGGAAACACAGATTGCCGCTCATGAACTGCAGTGCGGGACCGGCATGGAAGTTCGCGCTGCCCAGCATTTGGCGCAGGTACCACTGGCCTTGGGTCTCACCCAGCATGTCGGTCTTGGTGAACTTCTCGGCACCGTCGGGGAAGTGACCGCAGAGGATGACCGCGTTCGTCCACAGATTGCGCAGGACGTTGGCCGTCGCGTTCGCCTTCAGGGTGGAGGTGAACGTCGCACCTGGTGACAGCGAACTCAGTGCCGGGAAGGCGAGGTAGTCCTTGGCCACCTGCGCGCCGGCCTTGACACCGAATTCGCGGACCCGGGTCCAACTGGCCGCGCGGTCGTCGCGGCCCGCGACCATCCTGCCCAGCTCCAGGTGCTGCAACCCCACACCCCACTCGAAGCCGGCCGCCAACACGGTGTTGTAAAGGAGGTTGCCCAGGTTGAACCGGGACCACTTCTGGTCACGGGTGACCCGTAGCAATCCGTAACCCACGTCGTCGTCCATGCCGACGATGTTGGTGAATTTGTGGTGCACGAAGTTGTGCGTATAGCGCCAGTGCTTCGCCGCGCCGGTCATGTCCCACTCCCAGGACGTGGAGTGGATCTCGGGATCGTTCATCCAGTCCCACTGGCCGTGCATCACGTTGTGGCCGATTTCCATGTTCTCGATGATCTTGGCCGCGGCGAGGGTCACCGTACCGGCCCACCAAGCCGACCGGCGCGAGCTCAGAGCCAGCATGACGCGGCCCGCCGCGGCGAGGGTGCGTTGAGCGGCGATGGTGCGGTGGATGTAGCGGGCGTCGTGTGCGCCGCGGGACTCTTCGATGTCCTGTCGGATCGCGTCGAGCTCGACGGTGAGGCTGTCAATGTCGGCGTCGCTCAGGTGGGCATATTCTTCGAGGTCTGCGATCGCCATTGTTGTTGCCTTTCTTCGTCATTGGGCTGTCCGCAGCTGCGGAGCGGCCGTCGGGCTCAGGTGTGCGGTTTAGACGTCCAGGACGCAGTCACCCGATGCCGCGGAGATACAGGTCTGAATGCGGTTCCCCGGCTCGTATTCGGTGCCGGTCCGCAGGTCGCGCACATGGCCCTCGACGAGCGGGACGACGCAGGACTGGCAGATTCCCACCCGGCATCCGAACGGCATCGCAATCCCGGCGTTCTCGCCGGCGTCCATCAGCGACGTCGCCGCATCAACGGTGACGGTCTTGGCGCTCTTCTGGAATTCGACGGTCCCACCCTGGCCGCGCGGCGCGGCGCGCGACACCGAGAACCGCTCGAGGTGCAACCGGTCGGTGATACCGGCCGCCTTCCACACCCGCTCAGCTTCGTCCAGCAGCCCCTCGGGTCCGCACGCCCAGGTCTGGCGTTCACGCCAGTCGGGTACCTCATCGTCGAGCCGGGACAAGTCGCGACGGCCCTGCGTGCGGGTGATCCGCAGCCGCACCTCGTACCCGTCGTGGGTGTTGGCCAGTTCGAACAACTCGTCGCCGAAGAGCACATCAGCCTCGGTGGGCGCCGAGTGCAGATGCAAGACGTCACCGATCTGCTGTCTACGGGCCTGGGTGCGCAACATCGACATCACCGGCGTTACGCCGGACCCGCCGGTGAGGAACAGCACCAACGGGGGCGCCGGATCGGGCATGACGAAATTTCCCCGGGGAGCGGCCAGTCGCACGATGGTGCCCGGCTCCACCCCGCCGACCAGGTGGGTGGACAGGAACCCCTCGGGCATCGCCTTCACCGTGATGGTGATGATGCGATCCCCGGTGACCGGGCTCGAGGTCAACGAGTAGGACCGCCACCGCCAGCGACCGTCCATCAGCAGCCCGATCCCGACGTACTGACCTGGCTGATAATCCAGGCTGAAACCCCACCCGGGCTTGATGAGCAGCGTCGCCGAGTCCTCGGTTTCGCGGCGCACCTCGATCACCCGGCCGCGCAACTCGCGCGCCGACCACAGTGGGTTCAGCAGGCGCAGGTAGTCATCAGGCAGCAGTGGCGAGGTGATCCGGGTGGCCAGCGTGCGCAGCGCATTCCATCCCGGATGCCTGCCGGTGGTCGCGACGTTGGCCCGCGTGGTGTCCACCACCACTCCGGTGGGCTTACCCGATCCGCGGGCCGGTTTCGGCGAACTCGGCGCCGGCGCGCTCTCCGGGTTCGTCATTGGTTGTCCTTCGAGTCGGGGGCAAAGCACGACACGACCGACACTAGTCGTGCCTGCACGCTGCGGTGGGCCTTCTTCTCCGCCGAAGTGTTCAAGTTATCGAGCCGACGGATGAAAAGGAGGTAGGTGATCTGTTCCATCACCTCCAGGGGATTGGAGATACCGCCGGACCCGAAGGCGTCCCAGACACAGCCGACCTTGCTCTTCAGCTCCCCGGTGATCACGACTGCACCCCAATTTCCGCGTACGGACAGAACTGGACTGTATACAGCCCAGGACTGACTTCGGTTGGCATTCGAGCTCCGATAACCCATCTAGTTGGTCTTTTGGCGACCCGACGGGTCAAAGCATCCGGTCAGATGCGTTCCGGGGCTGTCGCTGTTGCGGTTAGTCTCAATCGGAGTCCGACTACGAAGCGATGGCGTGGCTGAAGAGATTGACACCGTTCGCCGCGTCAACGTTCTGGCGCTTGCGCTGGCGGTGGTGAAGCCGGGCGGCAGCGCCCGGTTGTTGAATGAGGACAACAGCGCAGCCGAGGGTTGGGTGGCGGTGGAAGACGCGGTCCAGTCGGGCATGTCGTTCTTTGTGGGCTTGAAGGACACCCTTGCTGCTTTCGACTTGGATACAGACGAACTAGTTGCCAGCGGTGAGGCCGTCGAGGACTGGGCTGTTTCGGAGGATCTGCCGGTTGTTGTGGCTTCGTCGGGACGGAAAGGCCACCGCCACCTCTACGTCTACAGCGGGGACCGGGCGGTGGTCGAGGCCCTTGCGCTGGCGTCGGGGATTCCAAAGAGTGCCCACCGTAGGTCTATTCGTCCTCCGTTAGCCCCTCATCGGCACGGCTTGCCAACCGG
>DAOUYK010000246.1 GCA_030666145.1 Mycolicibacterium sp.
GTCCAGAAAAGCGCGAGCGAACTTGGCTGCCTCGGCATCGGCGCGAAGTAACACCGCAGCCTCTGGGTCGGCTACCCGCGGCAGCCCGATGGCGTGCTGAATCCCTTCGAACAACTCGAGATCGACCCCCGCCTTCTCGGAGGCTTCTCGCGCAGATACGTACTCACCGTCATCGCCGAAGACTCGACGCGATCTCAGCAGCATCGGCGCAGACGCGTCGCGGATCTGGTCGATGCTGACACCGCGCTCAATCAACCAAGGAATCAACTCGGCTCGCTCGGCACGCGCCCTGCCTTCGAGGCCATCGAGCAGCCCGGACCTGTCCAGATCGAGACTTTCGGCCACGGTGCCCAACCTATATGCACGAGAGCCCAATATTGTGACGAACACCACAGTGGGCTGCTTCAGGCCTGGTCCCGGGGCCAGTGTCGGGTAGTAATCGCTAGTGTGCGAGACTGCAACGGTTGCCACACCGGCGATACCTGATGGGACAGGCACCGACGCTACCGGGACATCGGCGGCCATTGGGACAGCGATGTGTCCGCTAGCTCCTCGCCGTCGGTATCGGCATGGGCTTCGTTGTTGCCTTCTTGGTCGCCTTCTTTGTTCACGCCTAGCCGTTGGCGCAGCCGCTGGGCAGGCAGTTCGATTGACATGCCCTTACGGTAAGTGCGGCCGATGACCTCAGGCGGCCGCGCTGCGAAGCACCGGCGGAGCCTGGGGATGATGTCTGTATTGGGGATGGCGGGTGGCTATCATTGCTCCCTAACATGAACCGTCGTGCTCCGATGATCGTCGACATCGCGTTCTCATCTCCCCCGGGGGTCCTATGAACCACTACATGGGCGGCGCGCAGACAGGCGCGTTCTATCTCGCACCGGGGGACGCCGTGTCGCAAATACCGACCGTGGAAGATACGGCCCCAAGCCACGCGACCGTCCTCGACGGCCGCGGCCCGGCCAGCCGGCCAACTGCAGACTAATGGTACTCCCACGAGTGGTTCCCCGTTCGACGGTCGACCCGTCCAATACCGAAGGGCTGCGGAACAACGTACGACAGTTCCTCGTCGGCCAGGTCGCCGCGGGAGCGTTTGTTCCGACCGTCGACGCCTGGCTCTGCGGTTGGGACGAGGACTTCACCGCCAAGCTCGCCGCGCGCGGCTGGCTGGGTATGACGGTGCCCACCGCCTACGGCGGGCACGGGCGCTCATTCCTCGAACGGTTCGTCGTCACCGAGGAAGTCCTTGCCGCAGGCGCACCCGTGGCGGCCCACTGGATCGCCGACCGGCAGATCGTGCCCGCTCTACTCAAGTACGGCACCGAGTTCCAAAGATCGGAGTTCCTGCCCAGGATCGTGCGAGGCGAGTGCTTCTTCGGCATCGGTATGAGCGAACCGGATTCGGGCTCCGATCTCGCCAGCGTTCGTACCCGCGCTCAACGGGTGGACGGCGGCTGGACGTTGACCGGCACAAAAGTCTGGACCTCAGGCGCTCATCGCGCGCACGCATTCATCGCGCTCGCGCGTACCGAACCCGTCAATCCCGCTGATCGCCACGCAGGGCTCAGCCAATTCATCGTCGACCTGCACGGGCCAGGTGTCGACATCCGGCCCATCGTCTCGATGAACGGTGCGCACCACTTCAATGAGGTGATCCTCGACGGGACGTTCGTTCCCGACACGATGGTGTTCGGTGAGATCGGTCAAGGTTGGCAGCAGGTGACTGCGGAACTCAGTTTCGAGCGCAGCGGCCCCGAGCGGTTTCTGTCGACGTTTATCTTGCTTGATGCGTACGCCGAAAGTGTTTCCTTGCAAGCTATTCCACGTTCTTCGGAACTTGGACGCTTGGTGGCGCGCATCGCCGGGTTGCATCAGATGTCCACTGCGGTCGCAGGCGCGTTGGAACGCCACGAACCGGCCGACCTGCCTGCCGCGGTAGTCAAGCTCCTAGGTGCAACCACGGAGGGTGACATCGCCGAGTTCGCCCACATCACCAGCGATCACACTGCAGGCCAGCATTTCTCAGACCTCGCTTGCGCAGCCGTGGATCAACGTCCAGGCTTCACGCTGCGCGGTGGCACAAACGAGGTGCTGCGCGGCGTGATCGCCCGTGGATTGGGGATGCGATGACCGCGCCCAATGTCGATCCCGCACTGGCCGACATGATGGATGCCGTTTTCGCCCAACACCACCAACCAAACGCACCCACGACCGCCGCGGGTCGAGACACCGGCCTATGGCAGCACCTCGATGAGCTCGGATTGATCCGCCTCACCGGTGCCGAACAGTTCGGTGGCAGCGATGCCGGTTGGTACGAAGCCGCGGAACTGCTGGCAGCCGCGGTCCGCCACGGCGTACGAATCCCGTTGGCCGAACATGATCTGCTGGCATGCTGGCTACTGGAATCCACCGACGCCCGGACCGACGGCGCGGTGCATACGCTGTGTCTGCTTGACGAGCATGGCCGTGCCTCAGGGGTGCCGTGGGCTTCCTCTGCAGAGCGGATCGTGTTCGTGTGGCAGCGGGCCGGCGAGTATCTGGCAACAGATGCAGAGCTCAGCCATTGCGATATCAGGACCGGCACCAACCTGATCGGCGAACCTAGGGACTCCGTGGCCGCCGATCTCGAGAACCTCACCGGTACCTCGGTCGGCGCCGATCTTGTCGGCCGGCTACGCATGAAGTCTGCTCTCGTGCGATCGATCCAGGTGTGCGCCGCGCTGGACAAAGCACTAGAACTGTCGATCGACCATGCGATGTCGCGCGAGCAGTTCGGTCGTCCGCTGGCGAAGTTCCAGGCCGTTACGCACCTCATCTCCGACATCGCCGCCGAAGCCGCGCTCGCCCGGTCCGCGACCGAGGCCGCACTGTCAGCCGCGGTCATCAGCGATTGGGCCGCTCCTCATCTGGAATTCCTTGTGGCAGCGGCACGGTCGTGCGCGGGCCATGCCACCTCAGTCGTAGTGCGCAACGCCCATCAAGTGCACGGTGCGATCGGAACCACCAACGAACATCGGCTACACCAGTTCACCCGGGCCGCGTTGGCCTGGCGTTCGGAATTCGGTTCGGTGCAGTACTGGGATGACCGAGTCACCGACATGACGCTGCAGGCAGGAGCCAACCGGCTGTGGGGCCTGATCAGCCCCTAACCAACATCGCACAACCTGTCACCGCATGACTCGTCACCGCACCACGATGGCGCTCGGTGTCCGCGGGGCACCGAGCATCTCGCGGTGCGAGGGCGGCGTGCGGCCACCCTCGTCGGTGATGCCGTACTGCTGCCCCAACTCTGCCCCGATCAACGCCTGGCCACTCATGTCAGCCAGGGCCGGATCGTTGTACAGCGCGTCGATCAGATGACCGGTGAACTCCGGCGTCTCCGCATGCTCGGCAAACCCGGCCAGTGCCTCGGGTTTCCCCTCGAACGCCGAGCGCAGCTTGTCGGTCAGCAGAATCCCCAACCAGATCGACACCGTGGACACCGTGGTGCCGCGGAAGTCCACCGCCATGTCGGCCGCCATCTTGTCGACGCCCGCCTTCTGCGCCCCGTAGGCCGGGCCGTGCATATAGCAGACCGCACCCGGGGACGAGGTGAATACGATCAGGCCACGCTCGCCGCCCAACATCAGCGGCGCTGCGTGCCATGCCGCGATATAGGATGACCGCAGTCCGACATCCAGCACGTCGACAAGGCCACGTGGTTTCCCCCAGAACGGCTGTGAGCCGACCAGATCGTCGGAGATGACCGCTGCGTTGTTGACGAGCAGGTCCAGCCGGCCACACTCCTGCCTGATTCGCTCAAACATTCGGCCGACGGCATCGTCGTCGCGGTGGTCCAGTTGGATTGCGACGCCCCCGGGGGGTGCATCGGAGATTGTGCGACCCGTCCCGTACACCCGCCAGCCCCTGGCAGCCAGCGCGGCCGCAATGCCCTGCCCGGCACCGCGGCTTGCGCCGGTCACCACAGCCACTGGCGCGTTGTCAGTCATGTCGCCAACCCTAAAGGCAGTAGCTTGATCTGTTGAACCACGCCCGATAAGGAGATGCCATGAACACACCAGTCACCAATGGACCTCTTCGTGTCATCCAGTGGACGACGGGCAACATCGGACGCCGGTCACTGCACGCCATCATCGGCCGCGACGACATGGAACTGGTCGGCGTGTACGCCCATGGCGCCGACAAGGTCGGGACCGACGCCGCCGAACTCTCCGGGTGGCCAGAACTCACCGGCGTGAAGGCCACCAACGACATCGAGAAGCTGGTGGCGCTGCGGCCCGAAGCCTGCTGCTACAACCCGTTGTGGCCCAGCGTCGATGAGCTGGTCCGCCTGCTGGAATCAGGTATCAACGTCTGTTCCAGTGCTGCATGGATTACCGGCGCCAAGCAATCGACCGAGGATTTGCACCGGATTCGAAAAGCCTGCGAGAAAGGCAATTCCACAATCTTCGGCAGCGGTGCCCACCCCGGGATGAGCAACCTGGTAGGGATGGTTCTGTCCGGCGCATGCGAGCGGGTCGACGAGATCCGCATCATCGAATCGGTCGACTGCTCCACCTATGAATCCGCGGGCACCCAGACCGCGATGGGATTCGGACAGAACCCTGACACCCCCAGGCTGGCCGAGAGCGTACGCCGAGAGAGTGAGGTGTTCGCCGAGTCCGCCGCGATGATGGCCGACGCTATCGGGGCCACGCTGGAACGAATCACATTCGACGTCACGTTCACCGCGGCCACCGGCGACAGCGACCTCGGCTTCATGCAGATCCCCGAGGGCACCGTCGCCGGCGTGCACGGCTACCACCGGGGCTGGGTCGGCGACCGCAATGTGGTCAGCGTCGGGTTCAACTGGACCATGGGCTCGCATATAACCCCACCCAAGCCACTCGAGCA
>DAOUYK010000260.1 GCA_030666145.1 Mycolicibacterium sp.
GCGGCTGGGACCCACCCTCCGACGAAAACCTTGCTGGCGTCAGGGTAGGTGTCGCGGGCATATTTGAGGATGGCTACGGTTTCGGCCTGGGCGACACTGCGGATCGTCCCCGTGGTGACGTTCTGGGAGACATCAAATTCAGCGAACACGCTATCGCCACCGGCTCCCGGGAGCACGTCGAATTCGACCCCGGCCGGTGGTTGTGGTGAGTCCGGCGGCACCCCCTGCTGCGCGCCCGTTGTGGCGGGAACCTGTGCGGATGTATCCGAGGAACTGGTATCTGTGTCGGCACCGCAGCCAGCTAGGAACGTCACGGACGCCAGCATCGCTGCTATAAAACGGGAGAGTCGCATGCGCCAGAACCCTATGCCTTGAACGAATGCGTCGCAGCCGGTTAAAGAGTTAGCCCCAACCACCGCGCAGTTTTGCGTATGGCCGCGGCCGCAAGTGCTGCCTGAGGCTTTCACTGAGGAGGCGGCCGGGCCGGGTGACGGGCCGTGGGTGCGCGGCAGCGGATATCCGCTGACGATCACCCGTTGTGATGCACAATGTTCGACTATTGACATCACAGTGATTGCGCTAGTTGCCGTGGCCGTGGCTCTCGGCGGGTGGGCGCTCTTCAGTGCTGCCGTTTGGCGTTGGTTTCTGCTCGCTGCCGGGTTGTTTTCTGCGTTGGGGGCGATGGCGGTTGGGATTAACGCCGAGTGGCTTGCCGCGCTCGACGTGTCGGTTGAGACGTGGTTCGAGGCGCACAGATCCCGCAGGGGGCTGACAGACGCGAGGGGGATTTTCCGTTTTGTTGGTTCGCCGGTGCACGCCGCGAGTGTTGCCGTGGTTTGTGGCACGTTGCTTTCGTTGCGGGCGCGGTCGGTGATTCCGGGGTTCCTAGTGGTCGGCGGGGTCGGGTTTGGCTTCGTGGTAGAGCAGACGCTCAAGGCGACGGTTGGGCGAACGAGCACGGCGGTGGCGGAGCTTCAAGGTCGACGCGACTCGCTTAATTTCGAGCATGCATTCCCATCCGGTCATGTCACCGTTAGTGCTGCGCTGCTCGGAATGATCGCGGTATGCCTTGGTGTCAGCTGGAGTCGCCCTGCAAAGGCAGCGTTGGCGGTTCCGGTGGTAGCGGGTGTGCTGTTGGTTGCCTTCGTCGCGGTGTACTCCGAAGCGCACACCTTCAGCGACGTCATCGGCGGAATGTTTCTTGGAGGGGCGATCGTGACGTTGGGCGCCGCCGTGCTGGGTGTCGCGAACTCTCGAAGGGTCACCACCGCCGCAAGGCATTCAACGGACAGGCCGGCCGCCAAGTGATCGCCCGACACCCGCGCTACGACGAAGTTTTTAGTTGCACGGCTAGTTCTTGGCGCTGACTCAGGTCACGTTCAGGCAGCGCGTGGATGGTCGGTACATCCGGCGCAAGGCCGGTGGTGCGCTTGTCCCCCCGACAGGCGCCGGGGCGGACGGCCACACCGATATCCATGGCGGCCGTCACCTGAGCACGCCTTTGCCGCCCAGGGCTCCGCCAGACTGGCGGTTGCCCAGGGTTCGGCAGTCCCAGCCCCCCAGGGCCGCTCGCCGCAAGGGCCCTCGGGATGGGTGCCAATGGTTTGACAGACCGCGGCCATTAGGCTGCCGGCGGGTGGCCGGGCGTCTCCGGTGCAGACCTCTTTGATACTGGGGCGGGCGGTAGCGGTGGGGGTGCCGGTGGCTAGTAGTAGGGCGGCGGTGATGGCTACGATGGCGGTTCGTAGTGTGGTGTGCATTTGGGGCTCTCTTCGTGGTTTTGAGAGCGTCTTTCAGTCAAGGATATTTCCACCCAGAGCGCTAGGTGGTGATCACGTTTTACCTGGTCAAGCACCGCGCTGACGCGGGTATTATCCGGCGATATCGCGATGCCGAAGTGCCCCGGTCCCAAGTGCTGGTAGGTGAGCTGGCTCTTATCGAGGTCGCCGCTTGGGCCGGTAGGACCCGCGACGGGGGTCGAGTCGGTCTGGGCGGAGTTGCCGTGGCCAATGGGAACGATCGAATCGGCCAGGAACGGGTTGCACAGGGCCGGAACGGGACTGGTGCTCGTTTCCCCTACGACGGACGTGGATGGCGCGACGGTGCTACCTGGCATGGTCGAGCCGTCGTCACCGCTGCACCCGGCCGCGACCAGAACAGCTACTACGACCGCCGCGAAGACACCAGCGGCTTGTGGGGGACCGGGCCTCCCGGTTATCGCCATCGGCATCGTTTACATCCTCAGCGTCGTCACCGGCAACCTAGCGCGCATCTGCAACCCACTCACCTTCACCGCCGTCAGCGCCATCCTGCTCGTCATAGGCATGCCGATGGCCAGCGGCCCGAGGATCTGGGTGAGCCCGTGGTCGTCGTGGCCGAAAAGGCCCCGTTGGATCGCTGGACGGCGATCTCGTCGAGGTGAGGGTACGCGAAGCGCGCTTTGACGATCGCCCGCAGGAATTCCCCCGCGCCGACGAGCGCCTGGTCGGCAAGCGGCATCGGTACGGCTACGCACCCGTGGTCGGGGAAGGCGCGACCGGCGGCAATACATTGCTCAAGCATGACTTCTTTCGTGGCAGGGCAGAGTCGCGTTCGTTCGAACGCCGCGGGATATGTTGTGCGGCTGGGGGTTAAACTGAACGGTGCCCGAATCCGGGGTCCCCGTCACTTTCTCAGCTTTGAGGTCACCTGCTTGCCGCTTGTCTCAAGCACGTGTGACCTGCGGGGCGGCTCTGAAGGACATCTAAACCGGCGTCCACCTCACCGGCAGGACTTTGATGCCGTGAATGAACGCGGACAGCAGCCGGTCCGGCTCCTCGGCCGCTTCCAGGTCGGGAATCTGGCGGTGCAGCTCCTCAAAGATGACGGCTATTTCACGACGCGCCAGGTTGGCGCCGAGGCAAAAGTGCGCGCCGCCGCCGCCGAATCCCATCTGCGGGTTAGGGTTACGCGCCAGATCGAATCGCCATGGGTCTCGGAACGTGTTCTCGTCGCGATTGGCTGATGCGTACCACAGTGCGACCTTGTCGCCAGCGGCCATAGTGGTTCCCCTGATCTCGGTGTCCTCGGTCAGGGTCCGGCGCATATAGATTACCGGGGATGCCCACCGCAGGATCTCTTCGACAGCAGATTTCTTGGTGCCGTCGAAATCGGCCCACCACATCTGTCGCTGGTTCGGATAGCGGCTCAACGCCAGAACGCCGTGGCTGATTGCGTTACGTGTTGTCTCGTTGCCCGCAGCGGTGAGAAGAATGAAGAATGAAGCAACCTCCTGGGAACTCAGCCGTTCGCCGTCCACCTCGGCCTGCACCAGGCTTGTCGTCAGATCGTCGCTCGGATTGCTGCGCCGATCCTCAGCGAGTGCGTGCGCATAGCCGCCAATCTCCATGGCCACCTTCGCAAGATCCTCGAAGTCGGTGGCGAAATCCGGATCGCCGAAGCCGAGGATCACATTCGTCCAGTGGAATATCTGCTGATGGTCGTCTTCGGGGATGCCCATCATGTCGCAGATCACCTGGAGGGGGAGGGGGCCTGCCAGCTCGGCAACCAGCTCGCCCTTTCCGTCGGGGTGTCTGGCGATCATCTCCGAGACCAGCCGACGCGCACGCTTGCGGACCGACGCCTCGGCGAGGGCAGCCATCCTCGGCTTGAACGCACTACGCACGATGTTGCGCAGCCGCAGATGCCGGGGATCGTCGAGCACGATCATCGACCCGAAGAACTCTGCGGTCTCGGGTACCTGGTCGGGGATGGTGATGTTGGGACATGAACTGAACAGGTGCGGGTGGCGACTCGCGTAGTACACGTCGTCGAAGGTGGTCAACGACCAAAAGCCGTCGCCGGGTGGAAACCCCTCCTGTTTCATCTCAGGGTGGAATGAAATCGGCGCCTCCCGCCGCAGCGTGGCAAACGCACCGTCGCGGACGTCGTCGTCGTGCTGCCAGAAGTCCCAGGAACCAAGGTTGATCTCAGACAGCGGCACATCCGGTGGCGGCTGACCGTTGACCCGGGTAGTGATGCCCACGTGATCGTCCCCTTCTCGGCGAGGTATTACTGCAACCACTTCCAAGCAGACCTAGTTGGTTACGAGGTCTGGCGAAGGCTCCGCACCGGTCAGCCAGTGGCGTCCGGCTTCGCGCACCGCTTGCCACTTTTGGACACTCACCGCATCGTCCTGGCCCAGGGCCTCAGGGGTCGGGCCGATGCGGTCGGCCAGGGCAGCGAGAGCACGAAGATCGAAGTTGTACACCTCGGCTGCTGACAGGCCCAGGATTTGCCGGGTCTCCTCGATTGGAATGTCCCAGAACGAGCGGCGCAGCCATTCGCGGGTGTGGGGCCACGTTCCTTCGGGGTGGGGATAATCGTTGCCCCATAGCATGTTTGGCACGCCGATTTCGTAGCGCCGCGCCAGTTCCCGGCGTT
>DAOUYK010000248.1 GCA_030666145.1 Mycolicibacterium sp.
TGCTCGAGAAAGGGGCCTCATGACCAGCGTTGCTACCCGCGCCGGGCGGCAGGCCAGAATCATCGCCCTGCTGTCGGCCCTGTCGGTCCACAGTCAGACCGAATTGGCTGCGCTACTGGCTGATGAGGGGATCGACGTCACGCAGGCCACGTTGTCGCGAGATCTCGAAGAACTCGGCGCGGTCAAGCTTCGGGGCGCCGACGGCGGCGTCGGCGTCTACGTGGTGCCCGAGGATGGCAGCCCGGTGCGCGGCGTCACCGGGGGCACCGAACGAGTGTCGCGGCTGCTGGTAGAACTGCTGGCATCCACCGATGCCAGCGGTAATCTCGCCGTACTGCGCACGCCCCCCGGTGCGGCGCACTATCTGGCCAGTGCCATCGATCGTGCGGCGCTACCGTACGTGGTCGGCACGATAGCCGGTGATGACACCATCCTGGTGGTCGCTCGGGAACCGATGACCGGCGCCGAACTGGCCGCCACGGTCGAAAACCTCGCGATTGCTCGATAGAGCCTGACGAAGCTACACAGAAGAAGGAGTTTCGCTATGTCTGAGCGCGTCATCCTCGCGTATTCCGGCGGTCTGGACACCTCGGTGGCGATCAGCTGGATCGGGAAGGAGACCGGTCGCGAGGTGGTGGCGGTCGCCATCGACCTGGGCCAGGGTGGCGAGGACATGGACATCGTGCGGCAGCGTGCACTTGACTGTGGAGCCGTCGAGGCGGTCGTGATCGACGCCAGGGAAGAATTCGCTGATCAATACTGCCTGCCGGCAATTCAGTCCAACGCGCTCTACATGGATCGCTATCCGCTGGTGTCTGCCCTGAGTCGGCCGTTGATCGTCAAGCACCTGGTGCAGGCCGCCCGTGAACACAGCGGCGGCATCGTGGCACACGGATGCACCGGCAAAGGCAATGACCAGGTGCGGTTCGAAGTCGGATTCGCCTCGCTGGCACCCGATCTCGAAGTTCTCGCTCCCGTGCGTGACTACGCATGGACCCGGGAGAAAGCGATCGCATTTGCTGAGGAGAACGCCATCCCCATCAACGTCACCAAGCGCTCACCGTTCTCCATCGACCAGAATGTCTGGGGTCGCGCGGTAGAAACCGGCTTCCTCGAGCATCTGTGGAACTCGCCGACCAAGGATGTGTACGACTACACCGAGGATCCGACGGTCAACTGGAGCAGCCCCGATGAGGTGGTCGTCGGGTTCGACAGGGGTGCGCCGGTGTCAGTGGATGGACACCCGGTTTCGGTTCTCCAGGCCATCGAGGAGCTCAACAGCCGCGCGGGGGAGCAGGGTGTGGGACGCCTCGACGTGGTCGAGGACCGGCTGGTGGGGATCAAGAGCCGGGAGATCTATGAAGCGCCCGGCGCCATGGTGCTGATCACCGCGCACGCCGAGCTCGAACACGTCACGCTCGAACGCGAACTAGGTCGGTTCAAGCGCGCCACCGATCAGAAGTGGGGCGAGCTGGTTTATGACGGACTCTGGTACTCACCGTTGAAGACGGCGCTCGAATCGTTCGTGACCAAGACCCAGGAGCACGTCACCGGTGAGATCCGGTTGGTGTTGCACGGCGGACACATTGCGGTGAACGGGCGCCGCAGCGCAGAATCGCTCTACGACTTCAACCTCGCCACCTACGACGAGGGGGATACCTTCGATCAATCTTCGGCCAGGGGATTCGTGCACGTGCACGGTCTGTCATCGAGCCTGTCTGCGCGTCGAGACTTGGCGGGGCAATGATGAGCCCGATGAGCCGCTCACGCGAGGGGTATCGACTGTGAGTACCAACGAAGGCTCTCTGTGGGGCGGCCGCTTCGCTGATGGCCCGTCAGATGCGTTGACCGCACTGAGTAAGTCGACGCACTTTGACTGGGTGCTCGCGCCGTACGATGTCGTGGCCTCCAAGGCCCATGCACGCGTGCTGTTCCAGGCGGGGCTGCTGACCGCCGAGCAGCGCGATGGGCTGCTCGCGGGCTTGGACAGGCTCGGCGAAGATATCGCTAACGGCAGTTTCACCCCCATCGAAACCGATGAGGACGTACACGGCGCCCTGGAACGCGGACTCATCGAACGCGCCGGTGCCGACCTCGGCGGCCGGCTTCGCGCAGGGCGCTCGCGAAACGACCAGGTGGCAACCCTGTTTCGGCTGTGGCTGCGTGATGCGGCGCGCAGGGTTGCCGACGGCGTGCTGGAAGTGGTCGGTGCGCTCGCCGTTCAGGCCGCGGCTCACCCGTCTGCGATCATGCCTGGCAAGACCCATCTCCAATCAGCTCAGCCGGTCCTGTTGGCACACCATCTGCTGGCCCACGCCCACCCACTGCTGCGCGACGTCGATCGGATCGCAGACTTCGACGAGCGTGCTGCGGTGTCTCCGTACGGATCCGGGGCGCTGGCCGGATCATCTCTGGGTCTGGACCCCGATGCGATCGCGCTGGAGCTGGGTTTCAGGGCTGCAGCAGACAATTCGATCGATGCGACGGCGGCTCGCGACTTCGCCGCCGAGGCGGCGTTTGTGTTCGCCATGATCGGCGTAGACCTTTCCCGGCTAGCTGAGGACATCATTCTCTGGAGCACAACCGAATTCGGCTATGTGACTATGCACGATTCGTGGTCGACGGGTAGCTCGATCATGCCTCAGAAGAAGAACCCCGATATCGCCGAACTGGCCCGTGGGAAGTCCGGTCGCCTGATCGGTAACCTGACTGGGCTATTGGCAACGCTCAAGGCACAGCCGCTGGCCTACAACCGTGATCTGCAAGAAGATAAGGAACCCTTATTCGACGCCGTGGTGCAGCTGGAACTACTGCTGCCCGCGATGGCCGGCCTGGTGGCCACGTTGGGTTTCGACGTCGACCGAATGGCCGAACTGGCGCCAATGGGTTACACATTGGCCACCGATGTCGCCGAGTGGCTCGTCCGCAGGGGAGTGCCGTTCCGAATCGCCCACGAAGCGGCCGGCGCCGCAGTCCGTGCCGCCGAGAGCCGTGGTGTGGGCCTCGATGAGCTCAGCGACGACGAGTTGGCGCACATCAGCGCCGAGCTGACGCCAGCGGTGCGGGCCGTGCTGACCGTGGAGGGCTCGGTCTCGGCGCGCGATGCCCGCGGCGGTACCGCCCCAGCGCAGGTAGCCATTCAGCTCGACGGGATTCGGGATACCAGCGAGCGCCTGCGGCTGCGGCTTGGGCGCCAGGGACAATAGTTCAGCACCCCAAGTCGCTGGCGCCTGACCAGACAACCCTCATCCGCCTCATCCGTGATCCTCGGCCACAGCCAGCCAGGCCCCTTCGAGGGAGTCCTTCCGAGCCAACAGCTCACCAAGCTCGGCGTTGAGTTCACCAGCGCGAACGTGATCGGAGGCTGCCCGCGCCATGGACTCGTGCAGGGAGGCGATCTGGCCGTCGAGCTTGGCCAACTGGTTCTCGATGCGCGCCATCTCCTTGCCGGTCCGGCGTTCGCGCGCGCTAGCGGACTCGTTACGGGCCGGAGATGTCGGCGTGGACGCCCTGGACTCGGCCGCGGCGCGGTCGGACAGGTACTGTTCGATGCCGCCAGGAAGTAGCTCGCAGCGGCCGCCTCCGGTGAGCGCGTAGGTCACGTCGCTAACGCGCTCAAGGAAGTACCGGTCATGTGTGACCACGATCAGGGTCCCGGGCCAGCCGTCGAGGTAGTCCTCGATAACAGTCAGGGTGTCTATGTCCAGGTCATTGGTGGGTTCGTCGAGGAGCAAGACGTTGGGTTCATCGAGCAGCAGCTGCAGGAACTGCAGCCGGCGCCGCTCACCGCCGGACAATTCGGCGATACGGGCGGTCAGCTTGTCGCCTACGAATCCGAAGTCCTTCAGCAGAGTGTCCGCGGTAATCTCTCGCCCGCCGGCCAACTCGGTGATCCTGCGACGATTCTCGACAACCTCGATCACCCGCTGATCGCCATCGATGTCCCTGATCGTCTGACTCAGGTAGCCGATCCGCAATGTCAGGCCCCGCTTGATGGTGCCCGCGGACGGATGGAGCTCGTCGGCCAGCAGTCGCAGCACCGAGGTCTTACCGCTGCCGTTCACGCCCGCCAACCCGATCCGGGCCCCCGGCCCGATCGACCAGTCGAGGTCGTCCAACAGGATGCGTGCCGGGTCGCCAAGTTCTAGACGTACCCGATGTAGGTCGAAGACATCCTTGCCGAGCCGTGCGGTGGAAAAACGTTGCAGAACAAGCGAATCACGTGGGGGTGGCTCGTTGGCGATCAGCTCATTGGCCGTCTGGATGCGGAACTTGGGCTTCGACGTCCGTGCGGGTGGTCCGCGTCTCAGCCAGGCAAGCTCCTTGCGCATCAGGTTTCTGCGTCGCATCTCGGCACCCGCGGCCACCCGCAAGCGCTCGGCGCGTGCGAGTACGTAAGCGGCGTACCCGCCATCGTAAGCGTCCACGGCGCCGTCGTGCACCTCCCAGGTCCTGGTGCACACTGCGTCGAGGAACCATCGGTCGTGGCTGACCACCACGAGCGCCCGCGCAGGCCGTGAGCTCAGATGGCTGGCTAGCCAGCCGATCACCTCCACATCGAGATGGTTCGTTGGCTCGTCGAGTATCAGCAGGTCGTGGCCGGCCAACAGGACCTCGGCAAGCGCGACCCGGCGGCGTTCACCGCCGGACAGTCCGGCCACATCGGCATCCATGTCGATTCCGGACAGGAGGTATTCGACAACCGCACGGGTTTGGGGCTCGGCCGCCCAGATGTGATC
>DAOUYK010000057.1 GCA_030666145.1 Mycolicibacterium sp.
GAACACCTCCGTCAGGGTCGACTCGCGCCTGGGCGCAATGCACTCCCGGGCACTGTATAGCGTTCACAGGTACTAGGGCGGACATGATCATGTCGATCGTGTTGGGCGCGCTGCATATGGCCTTCGCGATTGTGGCGCTGATGGCTGCCTCATGTAGCAACCCAGATATCGTCGACGACCCCGCAGCCATAACTCGCGCGGCGCTGCTGGATTTCATCGGCAAATACGACGGGCAGGGGGTAGCGCGGCGATATCGGTGGGTTGCCGACGGCGAGCTGGGAAATCCCTCGATCTGGATCTATCAGGTGCTGTGATGCCTGCACGCTGGGGGCGCCGCCCTAACGTGCGACAACGACTGAGGATCCGTGTCCGAACAGTCCCTGGTTGGCTGTGATGGCGGCCGTGGCGCCCTCGACCTGACGTCCCGTGGCATGGCCCTTGAGCTGCCAGGTTAGTTCACAAACTTGGGCGATGGCTTGGGCCGGGATGGCTTCCCCGAAGCAGGCCAGCCCGCCCGAGGGGTTGACCGGGATCCTGCCGCCGACGGTCGTGGCACCGCTGCGCAGCAATTGCTCGGCCTCACCTTTGGCACATAGACCGAGGTGTTCATACCAGTCGAGTTCTAGCGCGGTGGACAGGTCGTAGACCTCGGCCAGGCTCAGGTCTTCGGGCCCGAGGTCGGCCTCGGCGTAGGCGGCGTCGAGGATCTGGTCTTTGAACACACGTTGCGGGGCGGCCACGACGGCCGTGGAGTCAGTGGCGATGTCGGGAAGCTCGGGAAGGTGCTGCGGATAACGCGGGGTGACGGTGCTGATCGCCCGTACCGAGGGCACGCCGTCGACGGAGCCGAGATGCTTCTGCGCGAACGACTTGCTCGCCACGATCAGTGCCGCGGCACCGTCCGAGGTCGCACAGATGTCCAGCAGCCGCAGCGGCTCTGAGACCACCGGGCTGGCCAACACGTCGGCAACGGAGGATTCCTTGCGATAGCGGGCGTTCGGGTTGTTTAGGCCGTGGCGCGAGTTTTTGACCTTGACCTGAGCGAAGTCTTCTAGCGTGGCACCGTAGAGGTCCATTCGGCGCCGGGCCAGCATTGCGAAGTACACGGTGTTGGTCGCGCCGATCAGGTGGAAGCGCTGCCAGTCGGGATCGTCGCGGCGCTCACCGCCGACAGGGGCGAAGAACCCTTTCGGGGTGGTGTCGGCGCCGATGACCAGCGCGACGTCGCAGAACCCCGCCAGGATCTGGGCGCGGGCGCTCTGCAGCGCCTGCGACCCGCTGGCACAGGCCGCGTAGCTCGAGCTGACGGGCACCCCGTTCCACCCGAGCTTCTGGGCGAATGTCGCGCCGGCGACGAATCCGGGATAGCCGTTGCGAATCGTGTCCGCGCCCGCGACCAGCTCGATCTGGCGCCAGTCCAGGCCGGCTTCCGCGAGCGCGGCACGTGCGGCGATCACGCCGTACTCGGTGAAGTCGCGACCCCACTTGCCCCACGGGTGCATCCCGGCACCCAGGATGTAGACCGGTTCCGGTGCCATCAGACCATCCTCCATCCGTAAACGATGCGCTCGACCCCGTCGCCGTCGACGTAGAGCGGCATAGTGGTCAGTTCCATCTCCATGCCTACCTTCAGCTCGGCGGCCAGGGTGCCTTCGACAACCTTGCCCAGCACGATCACCCCCTCCTCGGCCAGTTCGACCGCTGCCACCGCGAAGGGTTCGAATGGATCGGGCGCGTGATAGGGCGGGGGCGGCGCGTACCGGTTCTCGGTGTAGCTCCACAACGTCCCGCGTCGCGACAGCGGAACCTGGGCTAGGTCATCCCCGTCGCAGCCAGGATTCGGGCAGTTGTTGGCCCTGGGCGGAAAGACGTAGGTGCCGCAGTGTTGGCACTTGCCGCCGACCAAGTAGGGCTGACCGGATTCGTCGGTGGCGAACCACCCGTCGACCGCGGGTTGAGTGGAAGCTGACACTCAGTCAGCCTACCGATTCCGGTCGGGAAATTGAAACGTGTTCTACTTCGTTGCCGGGCGTCTGCACAGACCAGAGGGTGCGCGATCATTGCGGCCGGCACGTCGGCGATGTTGGGGGTAGCGGCGGTCCACGTGTCGTGACCGGTGCCTAGAGTGAAGTCCGTGAGTCCAGCCAACACTGCATCGCCCACGAAGGCCGGCAGGACAGCAAAGGCTGATCAGGCAGCCACGAAGCCCACTTTGATGCTTCTGGACGGCAATTCGTTGGCTTTCCGGGCGTTCTACGCGTTGCCCGCTGAGAACTTCAAGACCCAGGGTGGTTTGACCACCAATGCGGTTTACGGCTTTACCGCGATGTTGATCAATCTGCTACGAGATGAGCAGCCCAGCCACATCGCGTCAGCTTTCGATGTGTCCAGGCAGACGTTCCGCTTGGAGAAGTACCCGGAGTACAAGGCCGGCCGCTCTGCTACCCCCGATGAGTTCCGCGGACAGATCGATATCACGAAGGAAGTGCTGGGTGCACTGGGCATCGCGGTCCTCGCCGAGGCCGGTTACGAAGCCGACGATGTGATCGCCACGCTGGCCACCCAGGCACAAGAGCAGGGTTACCGGGTGCTGGTGGTCAGCGGTGATCGTGATTCGCTGCAGTTGGTCAGTGACGACGTTACGGTCCTTTATCCGCGTAAGGGTGTCAGTGAACTCACCCGATTCACTCCCGAGGCGGTAGTGGAGAAATACGGGCTCACCCCTGTGCAATACCCCGATTTCGCAGCCCTGCGCGGCGACCCGAGCGACAACCTGCCGGGCATCCCGGGAGTTGGGGAGAAGACGGCCACCAAATGGATCGCCGAATACGGTTCGCTTCAGGCTCTCGTCGACAATGCGGACAAAGTCAGGGGCAAGGTGGGCGATTCGTTGCGCGCGCACTTGTCGAGCGTCGTGCTCAACCGCGAACTCACCGACTTGGTCAAGGATGTGCCGCTGGCGCACACCCCTGACACCCTGAGGCTGCAGCCTTGGGACCGGGATCAGATTCACCGGTTGTTCGACGACCTCGAGTTCCGGGTGCTGCGTGACAGGCTTTTCGACACGCTGGCGTCGGCGGACCCCGAGTTTGAAGAGGGCTTCGAGGTCCGCGGTGGAGTGCTGGAAACGGGAACCTTGTCGGCGTGGCTGGCCGAGCACGGCCACGGTCAGCGGTTCGGGTTGGCCGTGGTGGGTAACCAGCTGGCTTTCGACAGCGACGCGACGGCGTTGGCGATCGTCGCCGCCGACGGCGATGGCCGCTACCTGGACACCTCGGAGTTGGCTCCCGACGACGAGGCTGCGCTGGCCTCGTGGTTGTCGGACACAGGCGCATCGAAGGCACTGCACGAGGCCAAGCTCGCAATGCACGACCTTCAGGGTCGGGGCTGGATGCTGGCCGGGATCGGCTCGGACACGGCGCTGGCCGCCTACCTGGTTCGGCCCGGCCAGCGCAGCTTCGCCCTTGATGACCTTTCCCTACGGTACCTGAAACGGGAGTTGCGCGCGGATGGTCCTGAGCAACAACAACTTTCACTTCTCGACGATAGCTTGAACGACCCGGGGGGAGTCGACGAGCAAGCGGTGCAGACGTTGCTGTTGCGGGCAGGCGCGGTCAAGGACCTCGCCGATGCGTTGGACGACGAGTTGGCGCGGATCGATTCCTCGCCCCTACTGGGCAGCATGGAGCTGCCGGTTCAGCGGGTACTTGCCCAGTTGGAGACGGTGGGCATCGCGGTGGATCTGCACCGGCTCTCGGAATTGCAGAGCGAGTTCGCCAGCCAGGTCCGCGATGCCGCCGAGGCTGCTTATGCAGTGATCGGCAAGCAGATCAACCTGGGTTCCCCCAAGCAGCTCCAGGTGGTGCTGTTTGACGAATTGGAGATGCCGAAGACCAAGCGCACAAAGACGGGCTATACCACCGACGCGGACGCACTGCAATCACTGTTGGACAAGACCGGGCACCCGTTCCTGCAGCACCTGCTGGCCCACCGCGACGCGACCCGACTCAAGGTGACGGTGGCCGGACTGCTGAACTCCGTTGCCTCTGACGGGCGTATTCATACGACGTTCAACCAGACGATCGCGGCGACCGGTCGATTGTCGTCCACTGAGCCGAACCTGCAGAACATCCCTATCCGCACCGAGGCCGGGCGGCGGATCCGCGACGCGTTCGTCGTCGGTAGGGGATATGCGGAGTTGATGACAGCCGATTACAGCCAGATCGAGATGCGGATCATGGCGCACCTGTCGCAGGACGAGGGCTTGATCGAAGCGTTCAATACCGGTGAGGATCTGCACTCGTTCGTCGCGTCGCGCGCGTTCTCGGTGCCTATCGACGCGGTCACCGCCGAACTGCGGCGTCGGGTCAAAGCGATGTCGTACGGGTTGGCCTACGGATTGAGCGCATACGGCCTTGCCGCGCAGCTCAAGATTTCCACCGAAGAGGCGAAGGTTCAGATGGAGCAGTACTTCGACCGGTTCGGCGGGGTGCGCGACTACCTACGCGACGTCGTCGACCAGGCCCGCAAGGACGGCTACACCTCGACCGTCTTCGGTAGGCGGCGCTATTTGCCGGAACTTGACAGCAGCAATCGCAACGTGCGCGAGGCTGCCGAACGCGCTGCGCTCAACGCGCCGATCCAGGGCAGTGCCGCCGACATCATCAAGGTCGCGATGATCAACCTAGGCCAGGCAATCAAGGACGCCGGGCTGGCGTCTCGCATGCTGCTGCAGGTGCATGACGAGCTGCTGTTCGAAGTCGCCGATGGTGAGCGGGGAGTTCTCGAGGCGCTGGTGCGCGAGCACATGGGTAACGCCTATCCGCTTGACGTACCTCTGGAGGTCTCGGTGGGATACGGCCGCAGCTGGGATTCAGCGGCGCACTAAGCGCGGAAGCCGGCTATCTGAGCCAACGCAGGCGACGTACTCCGCGATGCGTACACCCAGTGGGTCTCCTCGTTGAGCAGCGCCGCTACCCGTAGGTCACCGAAACCGCGGTCGATGCGATCGCGCACGAACGCCAATTCGATGACCTGATGGGCAAACCTTTTCACGGACTGTCCGGCCGGTTTCCCACCGAGCCGTGTCGCCTCGGCTACGGCCAGCTTGCGCGTCCGGATAGACGCGAGCCAGGTCGCCTCGTTGGGCGTCACCACGTCCGCGGCCACCATGCCGGGAAGTTTGGCGGCAACGATTCGCTGCTCGCGGCGCCGGCTGTAGACGGCCAGTGTGATCGCCAGCCCGAATATCGGCATCATCCAGAACACGTACACACCGAAGTAGGTTTCAGCGCCCAGCAGAGACGAGCCGTTCCACATGGCGTGCAATACCACCGCACCGAAGTAGCCGAGCATGATGTAGCCGGCCTTGGCGATGGGGCTTCGCTGGTGTAGCGCGAACCACACGCCGAGAGCGAATAACGTGGTGAACAGCGAATGTGCAAACGGCGACATGATTAGCCGCAGCGCCGCAGTGGTCAGCGAGTCGGTGAGTGATTCGCCGTCGGCGATGTAGAGGATGTCCTCCAGCCAGGCGAAACCGGCACCGACCAACCCTGCGTACACCAGACAGTCGGTCAACGAGTTCAGTTCTCTGCGGCGTGCACCGGTCATCATGAGCAGCAGGAACAAGCCCTTGGCGGCCTCTTCGGTGACCGGTGCGCCGACAACGAGCGTGGCCGCGCTGATCCCCGCCGATTGCGCTGCATCAACCGCGGGATTGAGCCAGTGTTCGAGGAAGATTTGGAGAACCGACGCGATGACGACGGCGGCCGACGTGCCCCAGATGAACGCGAGGACGAGCAGGCGTGGGGGTTCGGGCTCGAACCTGTCGAGCCACAGGTAGGCCAGCACCACAATCGTCATCGCGACACTGGACAGCACGAAGCCGACCGCCGTACCGACAGGATTGAGCGCGGTCAACAAGATGACGATGAGACCCGCAACCGTGCCGAGCGCGATGATCACACCCAGCGGTGCTCCGACCTTCCGGGCGTGGCGCGCAAAGGCCGCTGGAGGGTGAGCGGGTTGACCGTATGCGCCTGAATTAGACACCTCGGAAGGGTAGCTGTACCGAGTCGCGAGTTTGTCCTGCGTGTACCCGGTCGAGTAGCCTCTGCATGTACCTGTATGCGCACCAATCGCAGGTACAGATCATGAAACACAACCCGTCCCTACGATCACACCTGTCCGGAGCAACCCACCACATGCCAAGTCCCTCCGTCACCTCGCCGCAAGTAGCCCTTAACGACATCGGCTCGGCTGAGGATTTTCTCGCTGCCATCGACAAGACCATCAAATACTTCAACGATGGCGACATCGTCGAAGGGACCATCGTCAAGGTTGACCGTGACGAAGTCCTACTCGACATCGGTTACAAGACCGAAGGTGTCATTCCTTCCCGAGAGCTCTCCATCAAGCACGACGTAGACCCCAATGAGGTTGTGTCCGTCGGTGAGGAGGTTGAAGCTCTTGTTCTCACAAAGGAGGACAAGGAAGGGCGACTGATCCTGTCCAAGAAGCGGGCGCAGTACGAGCGCGCTTGGGGCACGATCGAAGAACTCAAGGAGAAGGACGAGGCCGTCAAGGGCACCGTGATCGAGGTGGTCAAGGGCGGCCTGATCCTGGACATCGGCTTGCGCGGCTTCCTGCCCGCTTCGCTGGTCGAGATGCGGCGAGTCCGCGATCTGCAGCCGTACATCGGCAAGGAGATCGAGGCGAAAATCATCGAGCTCGACAAGAACCGCAACAACGTGGTGCTGTCCCGACGCGCGTGGCTGGAGCAGACGCAGTCGGAGGTGCGCAGTGAGTTCCTCAACCAGCTGACCAAGGGCGCCATCCGCAAGGGTGTGGTGTCCTCGATCGTCAACTTCGGCGCGTTCGTCGATCTTGGCGGCGTCGACGGCCTGGTGCACGTGTCTGAGCTGTCGTGGAAGCACATCGATCATCCCTCCGAGGTCGTCAACGTCGGCGATGAGGTCACGGTCGAGGTTCTCGACGTCGACATGGACCGCGAGCGGGTTTCGTTGTCACTGAAGGCGACTCAGGAAGATCCGTGGCGGCACTTTGCGCGTACTCACGCGATCGGCCAGATTGTGCCGGGCAAGGTCACCAAGTTGGTGCCTTTCGGCGCTTTCGTCCGTGTCGAGGAGGGTATCGAGGGCCTGGTGCACATCTCGGAGCTTTCCGAGCGTCACGTCGAGGTTCCCGACCAGGTGGTTCAGGTCGGCGACGACGCCATGGTCAAGGTCATCGACATCGACCTGGAGCGCCGCCGCATCTCGCTGAGTCTCAAGCAGGCCAACGAGGACTATGCCGAAGAGTTCGAAGCGTGGAAGTACGGCATGGCCGACAGCTACGACGATCAGGGCAATTACATCTTCCCCGAGGGTTTCGACGCTGAGACCAACGAGTGGCTTGAAGGCTTCGAGAAGCAGCGTGACGGGTGGGAGGCGCGCTACGCCGAGGCAGAGCGTCGCCACAAAATGCACACTGCGCAGATGGAGAAGTTCGCTGCTGCCGAAGCCGCCGAGGCCGCAGCGCCGGCCTCCAACGGTGCGTCACGTTCCGAGGAGCCAACTGCCGGTGGATCGCTCGCCAGCGATGCGCAGCTTGCTGCTCTGCGGGAAAAGCTTGCGGGCAACGCGTAGTTCGTAACGACGATGGCCCCGGCTGACGCCGGGGCCATCGTTGTATCTGGCGCCTGACAGACTGGTCCGGTGTTGCGTATCGGATTGACCGGAGGAATCGGCGCCGGCAAGTCCACGGTTTCTGCCACATTCAGTGCGCTCGGGGGGATCGTGGTCGACGGCGATGTGATTGCCCGGGAGGTCGTTGAAGCGGGCAGCGATGGTCTGGCCAGCCTCGTTGAGGCCTTCGGTGAAACTATTCTACTCCCCGATGGGGCGCTGAACCGGCCTCAACTGGCCGCGATCGCATTCAGCGATGAGCAGAAGCGCACGACGCTGAATGGCATTGTGCATCCCCTTGTGGCGCAACGTCGTTCGGAGCTGATCGCAAGCGCGAAGGAGGCCGAGGCCAACCCGGTGATCATCGAGGACATTCCGCTTCTCGTCGAATCGCAGATGGCGGCGATGTTCCCTTTGGTGGTGATTGTGCACGCCGACGCTGAAACGAGGGTGATACGACTCGTCCGTCACCGGGGCTTCAGCGAGCAAGATGCGAGGGCACGCATCGCCGCACAAGCCAGCGAGGAGCAGCGGCGCGCGGTGGCCGATGTCTGGCTGGACAACTCCGGCGCCGCCGGAGAACTTGTCGAGCAGGCCCGCGCGTTGTGGCACGAGCGTATCCAGCCGTTCTCCGACAACCTTTACGCTGGCCGACCGGCGCGTCCGCGGCCGCGTCTGGTGCCCCCAGATCCGCAGTGGCCCGCCGCGGCTGAGCGGATTTTGGCGCGGCTGCGGACCGCGTGCGGTCACCGAGCGTTGCGCATCGACCACATCGGCTCCACCGCGATTCCGGAGATGGACGCCAAGGACGTGATCGACACCCAGGTCACCGTCGCCTCGCTGGAAGTCGCAGACGAACTCGCCGCCGCGCTCCTTGAGGCCGGATATCCGCGCACGTCCATCTCTCGGGATGTCGGCAAGCTGGACGGACGCAGTACCGTGGCCGCGTTCAACCATGTGGACGACGAATCTCTGTGGCTCAAACGGCTTTATTGCTCGGCCGATCCGGCGCGGCCGACCAACGTGCATGTCCGGGTGGACGGCTGGCCAGGTCAGCAGTTCGCGTTGTTGTTCGTCGATTGGCTGACTGCGAACCCTCAGGCCCGCTCGGACTATGCGGTGTTCAAGCGCAGGGTGGCCACGCAGGGGCCGGTGACTGTAGGCGCCTACGCTGACCGAAAGGAGCCGTGGTTCCTCGATGCCTACCGAAGGGCATGGGAATGGGCGGACACAACGGGCTGGCACCCCCGCGGTTAGACAGGCGGGAGCGGGGGCTCGCCGGGCAGCGCACGTTCTACCGGCGTTTGCCCCTCGGCTGGCGGCGCGGCCGGGTCCACGGGAATCGCGGCCGGGTCCACGGGAATAGTGTTGGCGAGCCCGCTTACGGGCGCTTCACAGGTCAGAGCGCCAAAGTCGGGGTCATCGCGCTGGGGGCGCACCCGTGGTGCGACGAAGTCGTCGGCTTGTGCGACCACGGCGTTGTCGACGAGTATCTGGCAGTGCAGGTTCGCCGAGTACGGCCACTGGATCGACACCCGCAGGTTGGCGGTCTGGGACTCTGGCAAGACGGTGTTTACCTCGAACACGCGTCCGGGGAGCATTGTCGGGTTGGCCGTCTGCAGCCTGTTGCCGTCGGCCCGATAGGTGATCGCTGTGCCGCGTGACACACCATCCACGCGTGCCCGGTAGACGATGTTGCGCAGTAGGTCCTGGTCGGGCGCGGGCACCTCCACCGATGGCTGGGGTTCGGGATCAGCCAGCGCGGTCACGGGGGACAATTGCCACACTACGGGCGCCGCAATCGCGGCCCCTATGGCCGCGAAGGCCGTCAGTGTCCGTCTGCTTACCCACATAAGGCACGATTCTAGGCGTCCCGCCACGTCAGGGCCATTCCGCTGCCGGCAAGCCAGCGGTGCAGATCGTAATCGTGTCTGGCCAGCGCCTCGATAGTGGCGACAGCGGTGTGGATTGCTCGTTCGCCGCGCTCAGGGCTGAGGATGCTCTGAGCGACCGCGGCACATAGTTCGTCGGCATCGGCGATCTGCACTCCGGTGCCGGTACGAACGACCAGATCGAGGTAGAAATCCTCGCCTCGCCATCTCGTCGGTCCCGCTACGTACTCGCCGATATCGAGGTAGAAATCCTGGTCGCGCTCGTGGCGGGGATTGAAGTGGAACACCGTCACCCGGAGTCCCAGCGCCGGCAGCAACCACGATTCGATGTAGTGGAACTGCGCCCGTCCCGGGGTAGGTCTGGCCATATACAGGCCCCACGGCTGGACGGTGTAGACGTCGACAGCTCTGACGACCCCCTTGGGGTCGGTGTTGGTGTTGGCTGCTAGGTCGAATGTCTCTTGCTTGGGAGGATGGATACCGACCAGAATATGCCCTGAGTAGGGGACCGCGCGACGATCGCGGGACCCGACGGGCCCAGAATTTATCGGGGCCGCGTTCTAGGCTGGCGAGTATGGCCTTTGCGACTGAACGCCCCGTGCTCGCGCACTCGCAGTACCGCGGCGTGGACGAGATCGTGCGCGAAGGCGGTCGCTTCGAGGTGGTCAGTGAATTCGAGCCTGCCGGTGATCAGCCGGCCGCGATCGAGCAGTTGGAACGGCGGATCCGCGAGGGAGAGCGCGATGTGGTCCTGCTCGGTGCTACGGGCACCGGCAAATCGGCGACCACGGCATGGCTTATCGAGCGTCTCCAACGACCCACCTTGGTGATGGCTCCGAACAAGACGCTGGCGGCCCAGCTGGCAAATGAGCTTCGGGTGATGTTGCCGCACAACGCGGTCGAGTACTTCGTCTCCTACTACGACTATTACCAACCCGAGGCTTACATCGCCCAGACAGATACCTACATTGAGAAGGACAGCTCGATCAACGACGACGTGGAGAGGCTGCGTCACTCGGCGACTTCCAGCCTGCTGTCGCGCCGGGACGTCGTGGTGGTGGCGTCGGTGTCCTGTATCTACGGCCTGGGCACCCCGCAGTCTTACCTGGACCGTTCCGTGGAATTGACCGTCGGCGATGAGGTTCCCCGCGACGGACTGTTGCGACTGCTGGTCGATGTTCAATACGACCGCAACGACGTGGCGTTCACCCGAGGTTCGTTCCGGGTCCGTGGCGACACTGTCGAGATCATTCCTTCCTACGAGGAACTCGCGGTCCGTATCGAGTTCTTCGGCGACGCGGTGGAGGCGCTGTATTACCTGCACCCGTTGACCGGTGACATCGTCCGCAAGGTTGATTCGCTGCGCATTTTCCCGGCCACGCACTACGTTGCCGGCCCCGAGCGGATGGTTCAGGCTATCTCGACCATTGAGGCTGAACTCGAGGAGCGGTTGGTCGAGTTGGAGGGGCACGGCAAGCTGCTGGAGGCTCAGCGGTTGCGGATGCGCACCAACTACGATGTCGAGATGATGCGACAGGTCGGATTTTGTTCCGGGATCGAGAACTATTCGCGCCATATAGACGCCCGTCCCGCCGGATCGGCGCCAGCCACCTTGCTCGACTATTTTCCCGAGGATTTCCTGCTCGTCATCGATGAGTCGCATGTCACGGTGCCGCAGATCGGTGGCATGTACGAGGGTGACATGTCGCGCAAACGCAACCTCGTCGACTTCGGATTCCGGCTTCCCTCTGCAGTCGACAACCGGCCGCTGACATGGGAGGAGTTTGCCGACCGGATCGGCCAGACGGTGTATCTATCGGCCACCCCGGGTGCGTTCGAGCTGAGTCAAGCCGCCGGGGAGTTCGTCGAGCAGGTGATCCGGCCAACCGGCCTGGTAGATCCGCACGTCATCGTCAAGCCGACCAAGGGGCAGATCGATGATCTGATCGGGGAGATACGCAAGCGCACCGAATGTAACGAGCGTGTTCTGGTCACCACGCTGACCAAGAAGATGTCCGAAGACCTCACCGACTACCTGTTAGAGATGGGGATCCGAGTCCGCTACCTGCACTCCGAGGTCGATACGTTGCGCCGCGTCGAGTTGCTGCGCCAGTTACGGCTGGGGGAGTATGACGTGCTCGTCGGAATCAATCTTCTTCGTGAGGGGCTCGACCTTCCCGAGGTGTCGCTTGTCGCCATTCTCGACGCGGACAAGGAAGGCTTCCTGCGCTCACCGCGCAGCCTGATTCAGACAATCGGGCGCGCTGCGCGAAATGTCTCTGGCGAGGTGCACATGTACGCCGACACGATGACTGACTCGATGAAACAGGCCATCGATGAGACAGAGCGACGGCGCTCCAAGCAAATCGCGTTCAACGATGAGCACGGTATCGATCCGAAACCGTTGCGCAAGAAGATCGCTGACATCCTCGACCAAGTTTACCGTGAGGCGGACGACAGTGAGTCCGTGGAAATCGGTGGTTCGGGCCGCAACGCCTCCCGAGGTAGGCGTGCGCAGGGCGAGCCCGGTCGCGCGGTGAGTGCGGGGGTCGTCGAGGGCCGCGACACCTCCAACATGCCGCGCGCCGAGCTGGCGGACCTCATCCAGGACCTAACTGCGCAGATGATGGCCGCCGCCCGCGATCTCCAGTTCGAGTTGGCCGCCCGCATCCGCGACGAAATCGCCGATCTAAAGAAAGAACTTCGCGGCATGGATGCCGCCGGTCTCCAGTGACGTGACGTCAACTGGGGTCTAGCTGACTCTGGATGAAGGTCTCTGCGCTGGTGTCCGCCGATGTGGGGTGTGGCGATGCCGGTGGGCCCCTGCCGGGGTGCCTGGGCGCCAATGTAGTTCGTGGGTCGTGGCTTTGGGGGTATCCGTCGTCACGAAATAGGCCCCGCGGTGACCTTGGTCGCGCCGAAAGGGGTCGATCCTCGGCAAATACGGTCTCGGTGTAGTGATTCGTACCCATGCCTGGCTGATACCGGGTTACTGTCTGTGCGTTGCAACTGACGCTGGGAGGATATGAATGGACACCTATCAAGCCGTGGTGGTTGGTACGGACGGGTCAGATTCGTCGTTTCGGGCCGTCGACCGCGCCGCTCAGATCGCCGCCGGGGCTGGCGCGAAGCTCATCCTCGCGACGGCCTACTTCCCGCAGAGCGAAGAACAGGGAGGCTCTAACTTGCTCAAGGAGGAGAGCTACAAGCTGGCAGGGATGGCCCCGATATACGACATCCTGCACGATGCGCGGGATCGCGCTAAAGCTGCCGGCGCCCAGGACGTCGAAGAGAAGGCCGTCGTTGGAGCACCTGTGGAAGCTCTTGTCGACCTGGCCGAGGAAGTGGGCGCCGACCTGCTGGTGGTGGGCAATGTTGGACTCAGCACGGTGGCCGGGCGGCTACTTGGGTCAGTTCCGGCCAATGTGGCGCGGCGGTCCAAGTCTGACGTGCTGATCGTGCACACTTCCTAAATCGGAGCCGACATTCGGTCGCCCCTGGGTCGGTAACCTGCTGGCCCAGGGAGAAGCTCGCGATCAGCCCTGAGTGCCAGTCTTTCGACCAACTGGGAGAGCCGCCGTCGGTTCGAGGGTGACCGGCGGCCACGGGGGCTTGCCGGGTGCATGTGAGCGGATAGGGACAACCGCGCGTGGCCGCGGTGTTCGTACTGGCACTCGACAGGCCGCAGGGCTTACCCGGAACCCGGCTGCCACCCAATCGGCCCCTGAGCCCCGCCATCCGAGCTCCGATCACCACCACCCGCACCAACGTCGGGCCTCAGGCGAGGAGGCTGCGGAGCATCCAGGCCGTCTTCTCGTGGATCTGGAGTCGTTGGGTAAGCAGGTCGGCGGTAGGTTCTTCGGGTGCCTTCTCGACGGTCGGGAAGACCGAGCGTGCCGTACGCGCAACGGTCTCCTGGCCAACGACCAAGCGGCTGATCATCTCGGTGGCGCCGGGGTGGCCGTCGTCCTCGGGCACCGACGACAGGCGCGAGCACTCGCGGTAGCTGGCGGGTGCGGGTGCTCCGAGGGCGCGGACGCGTTCGGCGATCTGGTCGACGGCGAGGGCGAGCTCGTTGTATTGCGTCTCAAACATGAGGTGCAGGGTCTGGAACATTGGCCCGGTGACGTTCCAGTGGTAGTTGTGCGTCTTGAGGTTAGAGGGTGTAGGTGTCGGCGAGCAGTCGGGACAGCCCTTCGATGATGGCTTCGCGGTCCGCCTCGTCGATGCCGATGTCGATGGTCAGATCAGCCATGTTTGTCGTCCCTTCCGATACGCGATCCCGCTGGTCTGCAACATCGATGACTGGAGTCGGCATTCCCGATTCAGGCAAGCAGCCGCGTAGCTGCAAGAGTGCATTGCGTCGTGCGTGAGGGCCGCCGAGCAGCGTGGCTCGGCTCACCCCACCGGCTATGGTGCCCGGTAATCTTGCGCTTCTCACTGGCGGCTGACCGCGCCAGATGATGGTGCCGAACGTGGTGGGCATGTCCCTCTATGCCGATCTCGGCCGGATGTTGACCAGCCATTGGTGAGCCGCACTTTATGCTTCGCAGGGCCGATGTTCACTGCAGCAGAACAATCGCGACGGCCATCACCAGCATCAGAAACGCAGGCAAGAACTTGGTCAACTTGTCGTTGGCCTTGGTATGCATCGCCAGAGCCCCGATCATCAATACTGCAACGGTGACTGCCGCCGGCCAGATGAGCTCCGGAGCCCAGATGCCGACGATAAGCAAT